>JAOUPE010000033.1 GCA_029880025.1 Caldifarciminota bacterium | reverse complement strand
CTTGGAGTTATAAGCCCAGTAAGAAGCACTCGTATCAAATTGCCAGCCATTCTCAATCGCTTGTTCAAAGTTACCGTTAATCAACAATTCGGTTGCAGAAAGGAAAGCAAACAGTAAGAGGATAGCGAATACTATATACTTCATAATCACCTCCAGAGCTATTATAAGTATAATAGTTTTGGCAATTGGTTGTCAATAGTTTTTCACCTTTAAGAAAGAATTTAACACTAAAAATCACCGAATTTACCGAATGACACTGCCCAGCACTCATTGACACAAAGGTCAGGCTTTAAATATGAAAGATATAATGGAGATATAATATTCATATCAATAAGTGCTGGGTTCGGTTTTTTTAGTTATTTCAGTGTGTTTCGGTGTTGAATCATTCATCTACCTTTATGCTTGACATCATTTATAACTACCTTACAATTTAGAAAAAATGAAAGTCGGTATTCCACGTGCCCTGCTATATTACCGTTATGGCAACTTCTGGAACCGGTTTTTTTCTGAACTCGGTGTCGAAGTGATTTTATCGCCCAAGACGGATAAGACAATATTGGAAAAGGGCTTAGGCAAAGTATCGAGTGAGGTATGCCTGCCAATCAAAGTGATTTGTGGTCATATCGAGGAGTTAAAGGATAAAGTTGATTTTGTGTTTCTGCCTCGATTGGTCTATCTTGGTGATAAACTTTATGCCTGCCCGAAAATGATTGGGATTGTTGATATCGTTGGTTTAAATTTTTCAGCCCTACTTCGTCCTAAAATTAAGAACGATTTCTTCCTGCCCCATTTTCAAGTTGGGCTAGCCCTGACCCATAATCCAATGAAATCGTTTCTGGCTTATCAGCGGGCAAAAGAAGAATTGAAGTTTTCAAAAACCATACCCGATTTTCCTTCCGACCAGCCCAAAATTGGTTTAATCAGCCATTTTTATAATTTGGGCGATGATTTTATTGCCCATGATATAATCGCTACTTTTCGAAAAAATGGATTTCTTATTTATACTAAAGAAGATTTGCCACCCACAATATTAGAAAATTCAAAAGGATTTGCCGGTAAGATTCGCTGGATTTATGAACGCGAACTGTACAATGCTTTCAATTATTATTTAGATAAAATCGATGGTATCTGCAATATCATTTCCTTTGGATGCGGTCCAGATTCGTTAGTGGGCGAAATCATGGCGGATAAAGCGAAAACACTTAACCGACCATTTCTACAATTGATTATCGATGAACATACCGGTCGAGCTGGACTCATCACTCGACTCGAGGCATTCATCGAACTGGTTAAAAAACGAATCGTAGCAAATTAAGTGAATTTTAACACTGAAAATCACCGAATTTACCGAATGACACTGCCCAGCACTTATTGATATGAATATTATATCTCCATTATATCTTTCATATTTAAAACCTTACCTTTGTGTCAATAAGTGCTGGGTTCGGTGTTTTTCAGTTATTTCAGTGTTCTCGGTGTTAAATTAAATATCGAATCCAATTTTTCAGATGAAGGCAACATTTCCCAATTTCGGTTATGAAACTTTAGCGCTTAAGACCTTTTTAGAAAAACTTGGTGCTTCGGTTGTCCTGCCCCCTGCCAATACCAAACATACTTTAGAAATGGGTGTAAAATATTCTTCGGAGTTGATTTGTTTGCCGTTTAAGATTACTTTAGGCAACTTCATCGAAGCATTAAACCGTGGTGCCGATACTCTGTTTATGGCGGCTGGTGCCAAAAAGTGTCGGTTTGGTTATTATCATTATCTCCATGAAATGATATTAAGAAAACTTTTCCCCAGATTTCGTCTGTATGCGATAAGCCAATACACACCATATCAGTTTGTTTTTGAAAAGATGCCGCAAATCTTTATGGTTTCACCGACCAGAGTTATTTATGCCTTATTAATACTTTTAGCCAAGTGTGCGCTGATCGATGATTTTAAATGTCAGTTAAGATTAGCCAGGGTGCTCGATTTTAATCAGGCGAACCAAATCGAAAAAAGGGCAATCAAGCTAATCGAATCAGCCAACAGTATTTCTCAAATTCGCCGCACCCGGCAAGAGATTAGAACAATATTCAGTATTAACGGCAAGAAACCCGAGATTAAGATTGGGCTGGTTGGTGAAATCTTTTTTATGATTGAGCCGTTTGCCAATCAGGAGATTGAGAAGGAACTTAGCAGGCTCGGAGCATTAGTTGTGACCAAACGCAGTCTATTCCGTCATCTTAAGCATCTCTTGAAAATCGATTGGGAATTTTACCGCTTTAGCCTGCTTGCTTACAAATATCTTAAAGATTCACCAGGGGGTGAGGCAATCCGAACTGTAGGCGAAGCGGTTTCTTTTGCGATGAGTGGTATTGATGGTATCGTACATATTTATCCGTTTACCTGTATGCCAGAAAATATTGCTTTGGAAGCCCTTGAGAAAGCAAGTGAGGATTATGATGTTCCTGTTTTATCTATGTCATTTGACGAACACACTTCAAGGACTGGGTTTCTAACCCGACTCGAGGCATTTGTCGATTTAATAAAAAGGAGGAAGCGTGAACGAGGTCGATAATGTCGGTTACTTAGGAATCGATGTCGGCTCGATTTCAACTAAAGGAGTAGTAATCGACAAGGATTTTCGGATAATCGCCAAAACTTATCTTCGAACCCAAGGTCAACCGATTCAGTCAATTAAAGAACTTTTGACCAAACTATCCAGTCAAGTCGACCGTAAAACAAAAATATTTGGTGCTGGGACAACCGGTTCGGCAAGAAGGCTGGCTGGCATCATGCTTCAAGCCGATATTGTTAAAAATGAGATTATTGCCCATGCGATTGCTGCCAGCTATTTCCATCCAGATGCGAGTACGGTAATTGAGATTGGTGGGCAGGATTCGAAAATAATTATATTAAGGGATGGCATCCCGGTAGATTTTGCGATGAATACAGTATGTGCTGCTGGCACTGGTTCATTTTTAGACCATCAGGCAACACGATTGGGAATTCCAATCGAGGAATTTGGCGGTCGAGCCCTGCAAGCTAAAAACCGGGTAAACATTGCCGGTCGATGTACTGTTTTTGCCGAAAGTGATATGATTCATAAGGCGCAGCTTGGTATTGCAACCGAAGATATTATCAGTGGTCTGTGCGATGCAATTGTTCGAAATTATTTGAACGCAGTGGCTAAAGGCAAAGAGATTAAACCGTTAATTTTATTTCAGGGTGGGGTGGCGGCAAATATTGGAGTCAGGAAAGCTTTCGAACGGGCTTTGGAGCAGGAGATTATTGTGCCGGACCATTTTTTAGTGATGGGAGCAATTGGCGCAGCAATTCTTGCCCAAGAAGCAACCGATAGCAAAAAAACTCGATTTGCTGGTTTTGAAATAGCCGATATTCCATTTCAGAGCCGTGCCTTTGAATGCGAAGGCTGTCCTAACCGATGTGAAGTGATTGAGACATTAAAGGAGGAAGTAATAATTGACCGTTACGGTGACCGCTGTGGCAAATGGTCAGAACTCTAAATTGTCAAAGTTAAGTCTTGATATTCCCAAAACAATTGAAGATTTAACACAATTCATCCGAACCAAGGTAGACAACTTCCACAGAGACGGTGTGGTTATTGGGATATCCGGTGGTATCGATTCGGCAGTTTGTGCTTATTTATCAGTCGGTGCCTTAGGTAAGGAAAAAGTATTCGGGCTAATATTGCCGGAAAGGGATACTGACCCGAAAAGCGTAAAAGATGCAGTTCTGATATGTAAAGAATTAGGAATTGAGCACAAAAAGATGAATATGACCGGTGTGCTGGCAGAAATTGGCATTTATCGTTTAGTCCCATTCGGCTGGTTAATACCATATCGGTTTAAAGAAAAATATGGCAGAGGGCGTTTTAGGAAATTGCAAGATTTAGTTAAAGATAAAATTTATGGACAGAATCTCTTAGGGTTTCGTGAAAACGAAATGAGAAAAGCTACTGTTTATTATCGCACCAAAAATCGTTTACGGTTACTCTATCTTTATTATTATGCTGAGCTTAAGAATCTATTAGTAGTCGGTACCGCTAACCGAACCGAATACTTAATCGGGTTTTTTGTGAAATATGGCGACGGTGCAGCCGATATTATGCCGCTTTTGAATCTTTATAAAACCCAAGTTTGGGAATTAGCAAAGTTTTTAGGCATACCGAAAAGAATAATTGACAAACCACCGACCCCGGATTTAATTCCTGGGCTAAACGATGAGGAAATAATTGGATTGAAATATACAGAATTGGATTTGATCTTGTCGGGATATGATTCTTGTCTGAGTGCTGAGGGAATAACAAAAACAACCGGACTATCTTTTGAGAAAGTGAAATATGCATTAGAATTAATTAAAAATTCCGAGTCCCTTCGTGAACATAATTTGTGTATCAATCAGTAATTTTTAAGCGAGAATAGGATGCGGCTTTTATTAGTAAAATCAAGATTCCAAATAATTGAATTGACAAAGGATAAATTATAAGTATGCTGGCGAGTAACGTCCTAATGTCTTATTCGAGATTCGTATGCAGTTTTTAATAAGGAGGTATAATGGCATATAATAGAATATTCGCTATATTAATCGTTGTGCTAATGATTATCGGACTGTCATGTGCGAAAAAGGAAACTGGTATAATAGGAAAATTAATCCTGCAGACAGGTCAGCAAGGTGATGTGCGAAATTCTCGGGTTCGGTTATTTATTCAACAGGATTTAACCGGAAATCCGGTAGAAGAAGTGGCATCTGATTCAACTGGCGTTGACAAAACTACTTCCGAATTCGAGTTCACCGATGTTTCACCAAGCCACTACTACTTATTGGCTTGGAAGGATTTGAATAATAGTGGCGAAGTTGATAATCTCGATATCGTGGGCGTTTACGGCGGTATATATAGCCCTGGCTATGGCGGCTCCCAACTTCAGGTGACTGAGGGAGAGATGACCGATGTCGGCGATATTGTGATGTATATTTACAAAGAATTAACCTTAACTACGAGTTACGAAAAAACTGCTGAGGGCTGGCTTGCGTTCTTCTACGAGTTCAACGATGCTTGCTATGTCTCTAATTGGTCGTTCACTTTGCCTGATGGGTCCATTTATTATGACCAAGATCAAATCGGGAATAAGAGTGCAAATACAAAATACCGTTCTCCAGTTGAAAATCAGGTTTATTGGGCTGCTGATACACTGGGCTCTCCCATGCCTACTGGTAACTACATAATTACCATATCGGGAAATTATAGTGTTTATAACTTCACTTTAGTTGATACTCTTACCGTAGCCAAATAGTAAATATTAGGCGGGGTGGAGTTGGATAGTTCCGCCCCGCCAATTTTTATTCAAGCCCTTCCCTATATTAAAAATTAATTTACTGTAATTCCAACTTAACAAAGCCGAATCGGCTCATTAGCTTGATATATTGACAAAGGATAAACTCTCAATATGCTTCTTGAGTGCAAAAGATACTGCTTTTGGGCAAACCTAAGGCAGGAAAGACAACATTAGTTAAGAAAGTTTTGGCTGGACTTGCCAAAACCGCTTATGGCGGATTCTTTACCGAAGAGATAAGGGAAAAAGGTGAAAGGGTCGGTTTTAAAATAACATCAACCAATGGAGAAGAAAGTATTTTGGCACATATTAACCCCACACTTGCTCGCAAGGGCGGGGTGAACCATAAGTCGCCTTATCGGGTATCAAAATACTATGTTAATGTCTCCGGATTCGAACAGATAGCATTAAAAGCAATATCGAGAGCCGAAAAAGAAAAGGATTTAATCATAATTGATGAGATTGGTAAAATGGAATTATTTAGCCAGAAGTTTGTAAATAAAATCGAAGAGATTTTTACCAAAGGACGCAAAAAGGCACTTGCCACCATACCGGTAAGCAATATCCCTTTAGTCAAAAAACTTCAAAGTCTATCTGATACCGAAGTTGTCGAGGTTACCGAAAGGAATCGTGACCGATTAGTGTCTGAATTAATTAATAAGTTAGAATAAATTGAATTCAGAAATTAAACACTGATGAGCACCGAATTTACCGAGGCACACCGATTATTCTTCGGTGTTTTCAGAAATTTCAGTGCTATTCAGTGTTGTATTCAGTAAGAAATGGCACGTTTTAAACGACCAGTTCATCCGGCGCGAATACTCATCAGCGGGTATCTTATTATTATTCTTTGTGGTGCGGTGTTGCTATCGTTACCAGTGTCTTCAAAAAATATTAAGCCGATTGATGCTTTATTTACTGCCACATCGGCGGTATGCGTTACTGGTTTGATTGTTAAGGATACCGCAACCGATTTTACTTTTGTAGGCAAACTAATAATTCTTTTGTTGATTCAAATTGGCGGGATTGGCTATATGACCCTATCGACTGCCTTCTTCTTTTTCTTGAGACGGGGCATTGGTTTGCGAGAACGACTCTTAATGAGAGAATCAATAAGTTATCTGACCTATGAAAATCTACGTCGGTTTGCATTTACCATTGTCCGGGTAACCCTGGTAGTAGAAGGTTTAGGAGCGGTATTGTTATTCGGCTATTTTATGTCATCGGGAATGCCAACCTGGCAAGCCTTAGGTCATGCTATCTTTCATGCGGTATCCGCTTTTTGTAACGCCGGCTTTTCAACTTTTTCTACCAACCTCACTGGATATTCAGGAACGCTTTTTGTGCCGATTGTTATTTCATTGTTATTCATAACCGGCGGTATCGGCTTTATCGTAATTAGTGACCTCTACAAAACCTGGCTTGCAAAGAAGAATCCACGTCTCTCTTTACATTCAAAAATTGCCCTTACCACTACCTTAATCTTAATTTTAGCAGGAACTGGAGTCATCCTTTTGTTGGAATGGACTAACTCCTTAGCCGCATATCCTTTTGCCCAGAAATTGTCAATCGCTTATTTCCATGCGGTTACTCCTCGAACCGCTGGATTTAGCACTGTAAACATTGGTATTCTCAGCACGGCAGCTAAACTATTGCTCGTCTCTTTCATGTTTATTGGCGCTTCGCCAGGCGGAACTGGTGGTGGTATCAAGACAACGACTTTCAGTTTATTGGTATTAGAGATGAAGAATCTGATGCGAGGAAGGGGGGAAGTTCTGGTATTTAACCGGAAAGTGAGGGCTGAACAAGCGAATCGAGCATTTCTGGTTTTTATTTTATCGTTATCTTGGCTCTTGACAGCCCTGTTTTTACTCTTAATCTTAAATAATGAAGGAGATTTTTTGCCGACACTTTTTGAATTGACTTCGGCGTTTGGCACGGTTGGTCTATCATTAGGCTCAAAAATAGTTCCTAATCTTTCGGCTTCTTATGATTTCTCAATAATTGGCAAACTAATTATAATTGCAACAATAATTATCGGCAAGGTAGGTACTTTAACGGTCGGCAGCGCTCTAATCAGACAAGAGAAACGTCGGTATACTTATCCAGCTGGGACGGTGCTCGTTGGCTAAAAAGTTTGCCGTAATCGGTTTGGGACGTTTTGGCTCGGCGGTGGCACGGGCGCTGGTAGAAAAGGGTTTTGAGGTAATGGTGGTTGATATCGATGAAAACGAAGTTTCGGGTTTAAGCGAACTTGCTACCCAGAGTTTAGTGCTTGATGCGACCGACGAAAAAGGGCTGAAAGACGCTGGGGTCGCTGATGTTGAAACGGCAATCGTAAGCGTTGGACAAAAGATTGATGTCAGTATTCTGGTAACACTGATATTGAAGGAATTAGGGGTTAAAGAAGTGGTGGTCAAAGCGGTTAACTCTCTGCACGGGACGATTCTTAAACGAATTGGTGCGGACCGGGTCATTTTCCCAGAACGCGAGATGGCGCTAAGACTTGCCGAAAGTTTCGTCTCACCAAAAATTTTTGATTACATTGAACTCTCGCCCACTCATAGTGTTATTGAGATTGCTGCACCCAAGACTTTTTTTGGTAAGACCTTAAAAGAATTGACATTGCGTGAAAGTCAGAAGGTGAATGTTATTGCAATTAAAAAGAAAATTCCGATTATTACCGAAAAAGGAGTTCCTGATTTCAAAGAGGAAGTAAATATTGCACCAGGAGCCGATGACGAGATTGCTGAGGGTGATATCCTTGTGCTTTTGGGTCGATATGAAAACTTAGAAAAGATCGGACGAATGTGACGAAAAAAATTAAGCCGGATTTGCAAGATTTAAAGGAATTAGGGCAATTTTACCTTTTGAACGGTAAATTTTCCGAGGCGATCGAAAAATTCAAGCTAGCCTTAAAATTAAAGCCCGATGATGCTGACATTTATTTCCAGTTAGGTCTTGCCTATGAAGGCGCCTGTTATATTAATGAAGCGAAAGAAATGTTTCGCAAGACATTAGAATTAGATAATACGATGAAAGAAGCGGTTGAACATCTTGACCGCCTCGCCGGTAAGTAAGTGTACTGTCCAAGATGTAAGATAAAGATGATTGAACTGAAAAGAAGCTTCCACAAGAAACGCAAGTGGATTTGCCCGAAATGCGGTAAAACAAGAATGCAAACTCAGAAGCAGAGTAAAGAGAAACTTTGATTTTTGTGAAAAAGGGTTAAAATCAAAATGAAAATAATATTTTTAATGTTGACAAGCATAATTTTAGCTTGCGGTCAGACCAGAGTGTCTGAAAAGGAGGGTAAAATGAGAGAATCAGCTGTAGCCGGTCAATTTTATCCGGGGAGCAAAGATGGGTTGGATAAGGCGGTAACGAAATTACTCGGCAGCGTAACCGTTTCAAAACTTCCAGGGCGGATAATTGGCATCGTCGCCCCTCATGCTGGTTACGACTTTTCCGGAGCAGTTGCGGCTCATGGTTATAAACTAATTTCGGATTTGGATTTTAAAACGGTGTTCATCATTGGTCCAAGCCATCGTGTATTGTTTGACGGTGTTGCTGTTTATGATAAGGGAAGTTGGAAAACACCTCTGGGTGAAGTCAGTATTGATGAAAAATTAGCCAGGCAACTTATTAGTGAAAGCCCAAGGATACGAGCCTTGCCTCATGTTCATAATCAGGAGCATTCATTAGAAGTCCAGATTCCCTTTTTACAAAAGTCTTTGAAGGATTTTAAGATCGTTCCAATTATGTTAGTTGAACCATCTTATCAGGATTGCCAGATCTTAGCTGAGGCAATTAGCCACGTTGTTAAGGAGAATGCAGTCCTTCTTTTAGCCTCGTCTGATTTATATCATGGATATTCTCACGACGAATGTGTTGAGATAGATAAAAAGACTTTAAGTCTAATTGAGAAACTCGATACAAAGGGATTATATGATGCTCTAACAACAGGTAAGGCTCAGGCTTGTGGTGGAATGCCAATTGTAGTTGTGATGCTGGCTGCACAGAGATTGGGAGCAAACAAGGCAAAGATTCTAAAATCGACTAATTCAAATGAGGTCATGGGTGAATTAGGTGGGTATTGTGTTGGCTATGGTTCGGTAGTTCTTTATCAAAGTCCAGAGAGCGAAAAGAAAGAGAAAACCGAGCAGAAAAAAGGTAAAGAAGTCGGTCTCCGTGATAGCGAAAAAAAAGAACTATTGAAAATAGCTCGTACTACTTTGGAAAGGCATATCCGAAACGAAAAAATTCCTGAATTCAAACCGACTACCGACAAGTTAAAGGAAAAACGCGGAGTTTTTGTCACCCTGAAGAAGCACGGCGATTTGCGCGGTTGTATCGGTTATGTTGAGGGTATTAAGTCAGTGGTTGAAGCGGTTAAAGAAAATGCTATTAATTCCTCGACCAATGACCCAAGATTTCCTCCAGTTCAGCCATCAGAACTTAAAGATATAGACATTGAAATCACGGTAATGACGCCTTTAGAAAAAATCAGCGATTTTAGTGTAATTGAAGTTGGCAGGCATGGGATTTTAATAAAAAAAGGAATATACCAGGGCTTGCTTTTGCCTCAAGTAGCAACTGAATATGGCTGGAATCGAGAGGAATTCTTAGCCCATACCTGTCGAAAAGCCGGGCTTCCACTAAATGCTTGGCAAGATAAAGATATTGAGATTTATATCTTTTCCGGCGAGGTCTTCGGCGAAAAAGAATAAGCAGTTAATTTCTGGCACCCGGCCAAATATATCATCATCTAAATTTT
>JAOUPE010000319.1 GCA_029880025.1 Caldifarciminota bacterium | reverse complement strand
CAATCCCTGGAAGATTTTCTAACCAAGTTAGAAAAAGATTATAAATTAAAACATACCAAGCCGCGTTACGATTCTCTGACAATCCGCGATAGTATGCCACCCCCTCCCAGCTATCTTCAAGGCGCCCTAGTTGCAATTGACCCCAAAACTGGTTTTGTTAAAGCAATGATTGGGGGAAGAGATTTCAAGCAGAGCCCATATAATCGTGCTATTCAGGCAAAGCGCCAGGCCGGTTCAGCCTTTAAGGTTTTTGTCTATACCGCCGCCATCGAAAATGGTTTTTTGCCCTCTGACCTTGAACTCGACGAACCACTAACTTTATCCACACCCGGTTCTGAACCATATACCCCGGTCAATTTCGATTTTAAATTTTTAGGTCCAATAACATTACGGCGTGCTTTAGCCCTTTCGCGCAATATCGTAGCGGTTCGATTAATCAGCCGTTTAGGTCCAGAAGTAGTGGCACGTTATGCAAATTTAATGGGGATTGAAGAAAAACTCAGACCTTACTATTCATTGGCATTGGGTGCTTCGGAAGTAAATTTATTGGAATTGACTCGTGGATTTTCGGTATTGGCAAATGAAGGGACTAAAACAACACCGATAATGATTACTAAAATTGTTGATGTCAATGGTCAACTGCTTGAGGAAAATTTTCCTGAACGCCAACCTGTTTTATCGCCCCAGACCGCTTATATTATGACTGGAATGTTACGGAGTGTGATTGACGAAGGCACCGGTTATGCAGTCCGACTTCTTGGCTTTGACCGACCGGCGGCTGGTAAAACTGGCACCACCGATGATTATACTGATACCTGGTTCGTTGGTTTCACGCCAAACTTAGCCTGTGGAGTATGGGTCGGTTATGACCAGAAGAAGACAATATTTCAGGGCGCAGTCGGTGGCAGCGTCGCAGCTCCAATCTGGGCAGATTTCATGAAACAAGCTACCGATAGTCTGCCGAACGAAGATTTTATCGCACCAGATAGTATAACCTATGCAACAATTTGTGAACAAACCGGTCTTTTAGCCTCTTCCCGCTGTCCAAAAATCCGACAAGAAATATATAAAGTCGGCACCGAACCGAAAGAAGAATGTATTATTCATCGTTTTCGGACCGGTCGCGAGACTTTTGAATTCCCGGACATTCGCTACTACCCTGGTTTTTGATTACGCCAACCTTTGACCAAAATTAAAACCGCCCTTCAAATCTATCAAAAATTATACAGTCATTATGGACCTCAATCCTGGTGGCCTGGTGATACACCATTTGAAATAATCGTCGGTGCGGTTCTCACCCAGAATACTGCCTGGCGTAACGTTGAAAAGGCGATTGAAAATTTAAAAAGAGAACGATTACTTTCACCCAGAAAATTATTCCAGCAACCAGTCGCCAAATTAGCCAAACTGATTCGACCCTCAGGATTTTACAATATTAAAGCCAAACGGCTTCATAAACTATTAGAATTTTTGAACCAAAAATATCAAGGCAGTTTAAGCAGAATGAGCAAAGTTCCTACCGCGATATTAAGAAACAAACTGCTTTCGGTTAAAGGAATTGGTGAAGAGACGGCTGATTCAATTCTTTTATATGCTTTATCTCGACCGGTCTTTGTGGTTGATGCCTATACTCGAAGAGTCTTTTCCCGACACAATTTCTTTCCATTTAAAAATAAATATTCTGAAATTCAAGAATTTTTCGAGCTCAATTTACCCAAAGATATAAAAATATATAATGAATATCATGCCTTAATCGTCCGTCTGTCAAAAGAATACTGTCGGAAAAATCCAAATTGTTCGAATTGTCCCTTATCCAATCTTTCGAATTAAACAGGTTACCGTTTAAATTATACCAAATCTAAAACCCGATATCTAGTGATTGACCTTGAGGGAAATCTTATTTATATTGATGAATGTCAACAGCGACCCTAATTATCAAAAATGCTCGGCAATTATTAACCATAAAAAGATATGATTTGGGCATCATCGAAAATGGTGCAATTATAGTTGAAAAGGGTGTAATAAAAAAAGTAACTAATAGTTCAAACCTACCCAAGCATAAGAAAAAAGACACGATCGAAGTCGATGCGACTGGTTGTGTTGTAATGCCGGGATTTGTCGATTGTCATACTCATCTGGTTTTTGCTGGTGACCGTGCCAATGAGTTCGAAATGAGAATTGGTGGAAAGACTTATAAGGAAATTATCGAATCCGGTGGCGGAATCATGGCGACCGTTCAGCCGACCCGAAAAGCATCCGAAGCAGAACTATACAAACTGGCATCGGCAAGAATTGAAGCAATGATTGACTGGGGTACAACAACCGTTGAGATAAAGTCCGGATACGGATTGGATACTGAATCTGAATTGAAAATACTTAGGGTGATTAAGCGTTTGCAGGAAGATGATAGAGTTACGATTGTCCCGACTTTTTTAGGAGCCCACAGCGTGCCACCGGGTACTAAGAAAGAAGATTACATCCGTGAAATTACCGACCAGATGATTCCAGAAGTAGCAAAAGAAAATCTCGCAAAATTTTGTGATGTCTTCTGTGAAAATTTTGTCTTCAATGCTTCCGAGTCAAAAAAGATTCTGAATCGAGCGAAAGAGTTTGGTCTTGCGCCCAAAATTCATGCTGACGAGATTGAACAATCCGGCGGGGCTGAGACCGCAGCCGAAGTTGGGGCTTTGTCGGCTGAACATCTCCTCTATC
>JAOUPE010000320.1 GCA_029880025.1 Caldifarciminota bacterium | reverse complement strand
GGGTATTCCTGCTCCGGATGAAAATACTGCCTGGGTCTGTTCTGACCAATCTGGATTTGTTGCAAATAAGAGTTATTTGAAATGAAAATACTTAGTTTAAAATCAACCAATTATTGGCTCAAGATTTTAGTTGACAGAAGGTTAAAATTTTGTTAGATATTAATCAGAGGAGAATTATAATGAATTGCCAGGGTATGGTTGAGAATTTGAGGGAGATATTCGTTTTAATTTTTTGTTTTTTACGTTCAACGCCTTTTGAAATCATAAATTGTAAATGTAAAGTATCGAAAGTTATTATTTCAATTCTTTTTTCTTTATTATTTCTAACCGGTTTTGCCCAAGAGACGCATAATTTAGAGATAATTTGGCAGAAGGGGGTTGTAGATCCTGCTTTCTTTGTTTATGGTTTTGACCTTGGGGCGGGTGATTTTAATGGCGACGGCTTTAGTGATATAGTTGTTCAGGGTGATTCGAAACCCTACCCGGGTGTCTCAAAAGCATATGTTTTCTTTGGTGGTAATCCATTTGATACAATTCCTGACTTGGTTTTTGCAGGCGATACTATGCGTTATGGTTGGCACTTCAATACGGCGAGGGGCATTGGCGATATCAATGGCGATAGGTTTGATGACCTGGCTATTGATTCTCGGACCGAACCTGATTACCACTGTAGAGTTTATATCTTTTTAGGTGGTAACCCGATGGATACAATTTGGGACTTTAGAATGACCGGACCACCGGGTTCTATTGAGTTTGGCTGGTCATTCGGAACTGGGGATGTGAATGGAGACGGTTATAGCGATTTACTGGTCGGCGATTATCGGGCAAGAGGGGGTTGGGGAGCGGTCTCCATCTATCTGGGTGGTCCAAATTTTGATACAATTCCAGATGTAATTCTGAATGGCGAAGGAGGGTTTGGAACAACAGTAGCAGGAGGTGGTGATGTTAACGGCGATGGAATTGAAGATGTTATCGTCGGTGCGGGCAATTTTGGTTCAAATGGTAGAATTTATATTTATTTCGGTGGTAATCCGATGGATACGATTTATGATGTTGCAATGTCTGGAGAAGGAGCTGGAGATGAACTTGGCTGGGATGGAGTTGATTTTCTTAGAAACCAGGCAGATTATGATTTCGCAATCACTGGAACTCAATTCTGGAATGGTTACGGTTACCTACCAGGGAAAATTTATGTTCTTTATGGTGGTGAACCAATGGATAGTATTCCTGATGTCTGGATGACAGGCAGAGAGGATACCAGTGGTCTCGGGACTTCATTATGTAATGCTGGATTTACCAGTAGAACTGAAGCAAGCGATTTATTTGCTGGTGCGCCTGATGAAAATCGGTATAGTGGCAGAGCATATCTCTGGCTCGGTGGGGTTCTTTTGGATACATCTCCTGATGCCTGGGTAGGGGGACAAGGTTTTACTGGTATGCGTGTCGCCACTGCGGGTGATGTGAATGGCGACGGAAAGGACGAAGTTATGGTTTCAAATCCTACGGTTTACGGGGGATGGAAAGTCTGGGTATGTAAATATACGGGACCGGGGATAGAGGAACGCTGGACGCCTGACGCGAAACGCTTTACGCTGGAAATTGAACCCAATCCATGTAAGACGCATTCCGCGATACGCTTTACGCTTAACGTCAAAAGTAGAGTTTCGTTAAAAGTCTTTGATATTAAAGGAACTTTGGTAAAGGTACTTAATAAATTAGAGGATATGTTTGAGTCAGGAAAATACGAAATAAAATGGAATTTAAAGGATGACACTCAGAAGAAAGTTCCAACAGGTATTTATTTTCTAAGGGCGACCATAGATAATGAGCAAGAGATAATAAAAGAAATAAACAAGATTACGGTGGTGAAATGATTAAAGTAGACAGTAAACAGAGCACAGGATACAAGGAAAGAAAAAATTTTCTGGAGCAGGATTTGAGCGGAATGTTCATTTCCGGATTATGTATCCTTATCAATGGTCAGGAGCTATCGAGCTTTTTGTCTTTACGGAACCGAAAGCAAGAGACTACGCCCCTGAGTATAAAGAGTTATTTTGGTTCCAGAAGGATTCGGTCTCAATCGGGCTGGCTGAATTCTTCAGCAATGAGAAAAGTTCCAAAATAAAGTATGGAGGTTCAAATGCTAAAAAGGATTGGTTTAATAGCCTTCTTATGCTGTCTTGGATTTATTCCAAGATTAGAAGGTTACAGTCTCGATTTTGACCTAGTGCGAGAACGAGAGACCGGTCCGACTTTAAATGCTGTTTGTTATGTACCTGGCGTGGGTGCAAGAAATCTTTATAATCGTTACTTTACAGTCGGAGAGTATGGCTGGGTATACATACTTGATGTTGACGGACATAGTATGGATGATTCTCTTCAACTTCCTAACGGTGGCTCTGAATACAATCTAAGCGGCGTCTCAGGATATAGGTATGACACTGGTACTCGCGATGTGCTTGTTATTGCTGTTGGCTATAAAAGGGACAGCACAGCAACTGGTGCGAAATGGAAGGGCGCAATATGGTATTCAACAGACCGTGGAGATAGTTGGACTCGTGTAATTGAGGATCACCTCCCTGCAGAAGTCAAGCATGAATATGCCCCAGTTCCATTTCTTGATGTTCATGTTGTAAACCGGAGGCATGCTTGGGTTTCGTGTGGCAATGGCTATGTGATGAAAAGTACCGACGGTGGAGTGAGCTGGTCCTT
>JAOUPE010000318.1 GCA_029880025.1 Caldifarciminota bacterium | reverse complement strand
ATTCGAATATTTAGTCATCACCAATTCTGAAATGGACACGGTGTTTCAAAGACTATGTGATTGGAAAACGAAAAAGGGGATTAAGGCAAAGACGCGGGATGTTAATTGGATTACTGCCAATTATCCGGGTCGAGATAATCCAGAAAAGATACGCAATTATCTTAAGACCTTATATCCGGATTCTGGTTTAGTCTGGTTATTATTGGGCGGTGATGTTGAAATTGTGCCGGTTCGTAAGGCGTTTGCCATGCCGTGCAGTGCTCGGATGCATCCCAGAGAAGATTCTTTGCCCTGTGACCTCTATTATTCAGATTTGGATGGCACCTGGGATTTGAACGGCAACAATGTCTTTGGTGAAATTGCCGATAGTGTTGACCTGTTTCCTGAAATCTTTGTCGGAAGGACGCCGGTTAACAATGTGAGTCAGGCTCAAGCTTTCGTCAACAAAATTTTAACTTTTGAGACCAATCCGGTCTTAGACTATCAACGCCAGGCTCTTTTCCTGGGAGAAATTCTATGGGATGACCCTTATACTGATGGCGGTGTTGGTAAGGATTGGATTGATTTAAGGTTCATGCCGCAAAGATTCGACCCGATAACCAAACTTTATGAGCGACTGGGTAACGAAAACCCAACTACGGTAATAGCGGCAATCAATCAAGGCAAAAATTTCATCAACCACAACGGTCATGGTGCTACGCAAGTTATGAGTGTTGGGAATGGGGTCTTGCGCAACTCTGATATGGATAATCTGACAAATGGCTCAAGACAAGGGATTCTCTATTCAATCGGCTGCTGGACCTCGGCTTTTGACCTTGATGCGATTGGAGAACACTTTGTGCGCAATCCGAATGGTGGCGGTATTGCCTTTATCGGCAACTCTTCCTATGGCTGGGGTTCGCCTGGAAATCCAAGATTTGGTTACTCGGACCGATTCGATGCCCAATTCTATGCTGAGCTTTTTGCCAATCCTGCTCCTCACATCGGTCAGGTATTGGCTTTTTCTAAAGCATATTTTATCGCCCATTCGCGCGATGCTAATGTTTATCGCTGGCACCAGTATCAACTCAATCTGCTCGGTGAACCAGAGATGATGATTGCCACCGATTCTTTGAAATACTTTCTGGTCTTCAATCCCAATTCAGTTCCATTAGGACAGAATCGAATCGTAATTACCGTAACCGATAACGGTTTGCCAATCAAGAATGCTTTGGTCTGCGTGCAAAAAGGAAATGAAGTATATGAGCGAGGTTATACTGGTTTAGATGGTCAGGTTGTTCTTGATATCAATCCGAATACAACTGGTAATATCGCTCTAACTGTTACTGCCCATAATTTTCTGCCTTATGAAAGTGAAATCCCGGTGATTACCGGAGGTTATATCTCTAATCCTGCTGCTACAATCAATGACAGCCTGGGCAACAATGACCATATTCCCAATCCCGGTGAATTGATTGGCTATTCGATACTGTTCAAGAATGAAGGCAGTATACCGGTTAATAATATAACTGCCAAACTTACTTATTATGGTTCAGAACTTATAGTTTTGGATAGTATGGAATCAATTGGCAATCTCAATCCTGAAGAATCGCTCTGGGTTCATAATGGGTTCCAGTTTGATGTAAATAATAGCGTGTCAGACGCCAGGGTTATTCGTTTCAATCTAATAATTAGTGATAATCAAAATAATACCTGGGCTTATCAGCCGAGTATTATAATCGGCACACCGGTCATCAGGTTAACCGGTTATTCTTTTAGTGATTCTTTGCCGGGCGGCAACAATAACGATATCTTAGAACCCGGTGAAACGGTCAAGCTCAGACTCATGGTTAAGAATATCGGTCATGGCATCGGTTATGATGCAAGGGCTAATATTTCAACCAATGACTCAAATCTGACAATCCTCAATCCCAATACCAGCTTCGGTGAAATTCTGATAGATTCCAATGCCGTATCTTTAGTTCCCCTGGAAATAAGAATTGAATCGAGCTGTCCAGCTACTCATATTGGAACAATCAGGACTGAAATGACCAGTGATGGCTATTCATTTATTGATACGATACTTTTATTTGTTGGACCGAAAGGTTTGGCTGAAGATTTTGAGACCGGTGGTGCGGGCTGGACTCATGGCGGGACTTATGACTTATGGCATATCTCCGGGCATCGTTCACATTCTCCGATTAACAGTTTCTATTGTGGCGATACAAGCTACCAATATTATAACAATATGAACTGCTATTTACTTTCACCATCCTTCATCATCCAGCCCAATTCGGTTTTAACTTTCTGGCGCTGGTTTTTAGTTCCGATTTATGGAGTTGACGGATTATATGTTATTGCCGAATCGAATCACGGTTCTGATACACTTGATTTTATCGGCACCGGTGGTGCCTTACCACCCTCCAATCCTCCCCCCACAAGTGGGGGAGGACAAAGGTGGGGGGAGATTGATGCCATACC
Organism: Caldifarciminota bacterium; assembly: GCA_029880025.1. Classification (GTDB taxonomy): domain Bacteria; phylum Hydrothermota; class Tepidihabitantia; order Tepidihabitantales; family JAOUPE01; genus JAOUPE01. The sequence continues at coordinate 255 of JAOUPE010000318.1, read as the reverse complement.
TGGTTCCTGGCTGCAAGAAAGATATCTCTTAAGTTCATATCAACCTGGTGAGACCTTACAGATTCGATTCGTTTTTGTTAGTGACAATGATGGAGATGTGAGTGAAGGTTTTTATATTGATGATGTTTGGGTTTATTCTGAGACCGCTCTTGAAGAAAATCTTATGGTTTTACCGCCCAAAGAAGTTTATCTAAGCCCCAATTTCCCGAACCCGTTTTCAACTAAAACTACACTTCATTATAACCTATCTCAACC
>JAOUPE010000032.1 GCA_029880025.1 Caldifarciminota bacterium | reverse complement strand
TGGAGGTGATATCCACAAACTCGAAGAAAACATACCTCTTAATCTCTCAATTCTTGGGACCGGGAGGACTGATGTCTAATAAAGAACTCGATGCTCTATCTTCTATCATCAGATCCTATCTTGAGGAAAGATAAGTTGAATCATCACAATTATTTCGCGCCTCAAGACCAAAATTATTTAGATAAAAATAATCATGAACAAGAATGTCAAAAACAAGTTTTTAATTCTGATTCAGTCAAACTAAAAGAAACAGCGCAGGTTATTCGTTATAAGGGAACTAAAGATATCAATGAGATGATATCAAATGAGCAATATATCGAGGCTTTTACCCATACTCAACTAGGCATCGAAAAAATTTTATGGGACAAAATTGTAAGAATTTTTGAAGACGAAAAAGCAAAGATGGTTAGAAGAACAATCAATGCACATAAAAAATCAGATGATAGATCCAATACTACAACTGCTGAACTTATTAAGTGGGCTCACTTTTTAGGGGCAATTGACGATAATGAATATAGTGATCTTAAAGATTTCAATAAGAAAAGAAATGAAATTATTCACGGTCATGGTCGGTGGTGGCATTTTGAAGAGTACATAGAGGCACTTCGAAAAGCAATTCGATTTTTAGAAAGAAATGGTCTTTAAAATTTTTTCAATGCTTTCAGCCCTTTACATTAAATTTTAAGAAGTTATCACAGGATTGACCCAAAATGATATCACCATTTTCAAAGACTTTTGATTTTTCGCCAAATAATGGGTTTATCAGTTTTTGGTTGAATAACTAGTCCCCATCCCAATATTTCTCCGCTTGGACTCTTGTCGAAACATTGATTCATGTAAGGGAATAACTCCTTAACTACCCGTTCATTTTTCCTTGCGTAACACCACTCAATTAAAGCACCTGCATATCCAACTATCAAATCGGCTAATTGTAAAATTGGGTTATAGGCTGTTACCGAAAAAGACAGATACGGTATAGCAGGAATATTTTGAAGGGGTCCGCTAAGATACAGTTCACCCGTTCTTCCCGTACCTTTATAATAGCCATTTTGATATGTCTTACAATAAATGTCTCTTCTATCACTTTCCCAATCTAAAATAATAAAGCTTTGCGGATCGCCCTTTGAAGCCATTCCAAATCTTTGTAATAAGGCAGTAAAGCCCCATTCATAAAGCTGGTTTTTAGGCTGGTTCCTTAACCAAGTTTTAAGATTTCTCGTACTTGCCACTATTACTCGGATTCCTAAAGGCGGCAATTTAGCCATTATTTCCGTCCTTATAGAAGCAGATTGCTGTCTCACCTTTGCCAAGAGTTTTTCTTTCCCCTTTTCCTTATACAATTGCTCAAGTTTCGTATCTTTCATATTCCATTTCAGCGGCAAATAAGGAGGAATATCGTAATTGGATTTCACTAACTCTATTATTCTTTCAACTTTTTGAATTGAATCAATGCTCTTTATCCCAAATCCTCCTACGCAGAAGACATCTTGTGAAATTGTAGCAGAAGTCCCCGATACTAGTTCAACATCATCGCCAAAGAATATCATATTCTCACCACCTCAACCCAACATTGTCTTAAGACCATTCACATCCTGCAACCGGGCAGCGCCAATTCATTCCAGGTGGCACAGCTGGGTGCACATTATTATCAATTGGTTTGTATTTATGATACCATTCACACTCTAACAATTCTCGTTTACTTGCAATCTTGCGGTGTTTCCTAGGATAGATTCTTTTCTGATTTGGCAATTAAGCATTTTCAGACACGGCATAAGAAGTTGATATCTCAAATAAAAATACCCGAAGCTAAGTCGAAAGACCCGACCCTTTGCGGGAAGAAAATCGAATACGACTTAGCAAAAAAAGTAATAGCGATAACAGTTAAAACCTTTGAATCCTTAAAGCGTGAGAAATATTGACTTTAGCGAACATTTTGGTAAAGTATTTTTGATAATTTGGCGCCTGTAGCTCAGTTGGATAGAGCAACGGATTTCTAATCCGTAGGCCGGGGGTTCGAATCCCTCCAGGCGCGGATAAAACAGTGAAAAGTGCAAAGTGTCGAGTGCTTATGCACTTTGCGCTATCCACTTTGCCCTGTTTTTTGGTGAGTGTAGCTCAATTGGTTAGAGCACCTGACTGTGGCTCAGGATGCTGCCCGATTCGGGTCACTCACCTTTAGGAAAATTATGTATAGTGTTTATGTCTTAAGAAGTTTAAAAGACAGGAAACTTTATACCGGATTTTCTTCTGATTTAAGAAAACGGATTGAGAGACATAATTTGGGTAAAGTAAAAGCGACAAAAAATCGAAAGCCGTTTAAATTGATTTATTATGAAAGCCTTACCGCAGAAATGGAAGCACGAAAGAGAGAACGATTTCTTAAGACATGGGCTGGTAGAATTTGGCTTCAGAATAAGATTCGAAATGGTGAGTGTAGCTCAATTGGTTAGAGCACCTGACTGTGGCTCAGGATGCTGGGGGTTCAAGTCCCCTCACTCACCTTAAAATTAGTGGAAAGTGCAACGGGGAAAGTGCATAGTGAAATGAAAGATAAAATAACTCATTTTACACAACTAAAAGTTTGGCAAATGAGTCATACACTTTTCTTGAGTGCTTTAGAGGATATAAAACATTTTCCCAAAGATATTGGTGGAAGAGTTGTTGCAGACCAGCTGATTAGAAGTCTCGGGTCAATTGGCGCTAATACAGCGGAAGGTTTTAACTCCAATACTACAAAACAGTACATCAGTTATCTCAATATTGCAAGAAACTCAAGTGCCGAAGCGGAGAACTGGTATTACAAGAAACACGATGCTAACTGGCTCAATAAAAATTTAGCAGAAGAACGTATTAAAGTTTGTAATAACTTATGTAAGATGTTTTACAGCATGATAAATCATTTGGAAAGGCGAATTAGAAAATGATTGCCACTAATCACTCAGCACTTTCCACTTCGCACTGTCTATATGCGCCCGTAGCTCAATTGGACAGAGCGCCGGGCTTCGAACCCGTAGGCTGCGCGTTCGAGTCGCGCCGGGCGCGTTACAAGGCAGTGGCTGGTGACTGGTGGCTGGGGATTGGTGAACTTTCTGAAATCGGTCTCTTTAGAATTTTCCACTATCCACCAGCCACTAACCACCAGTCCCTGTCTTTTTACCCCGCTAGCTCAACCTGGCAGAGCAACGGATTCTTAATCCGTGGGTTAGAGGTTCAATTCCTCTGCGGGGTATTTTGATTTTATTTTTTAGGTGTCTTGACTCCTAATGTGGAGGAAAAAATGAATGAAACATATCTTACCGGTCAACCCGAAAAGGTCATTCTTAATGGCCAGGAGAAACGAGCTCAGGCTCTGGTTGATATACTTTATTTATTCGGTGTCACATGGTTATATGTCGCTTGCCTCATCTATCCCTTATACGGCATAATTTTTGGTGTCATCATAACAGCCAGTTCAATTTCGGATAAAGCCAAGCGTATCGGAAAAATCTGTCTAATCCTCGGCATTATCAATATCGTTCTTTCTATTATTGTTCTCATCATACTTTTAGTCTTCAGTCGTTTTTTGAATGATTTAATAGGGTGGGGATTATGAACTTTTTAACTTTAATTTTATTACTTAGCTTGCCTTTATATCGTGAACCAATCAAGTCAACCGTCCCAAAAATCGAAACCGATTTGGTCTGGGTCTATTTCACTGACAAGGGGTTCACAACTGAAAAAGAGTACGAACGGGCATTGAGTGTTTTTTCACCAAAAATGGCTCCGGATGCAGTAGAAAGAAGAATCCGAAATAAAGGTTTTCCGGCTGATTTTTACGATTTACCGGTTTATCAAAAATACCTTGATGAAATGCAAGCCGTTGGTTGTAATCTGCGCTCAGTCAGTAATTGGCTCAATGCCGCAAGTTTCCGTATACCAAAAGATTTATTGCCGAAGATTTATTCATTACCTTTTGTCTATGATGTAAAGCCGGTTTTTATCCATAAAAGAGAAGTAATTAAGACAACCCACAAGCTTAGGACTACAAAATCTGCAATTCGAAAAGTCCATGGGCTTGAAAGAATGGAACCGACAAAAAAGGAAGATACAATCGAATATCGAAGGCTTTATGGACCAGCACTGGAACAGAATGCGATGCTTGGTATCCCACAGGTTTATTCACGAGGATTTTTTGGTTCAAAAGTAAAAATCGGTTTCCTTGATACCGGGTTAAAAAAGAAAAATCAAGCCCTGAGTCATCTCGACACCACAGTGGTTCTGGAACATGATTTCCTGGCTGGCGACGATTTCTTTTACACTCAGCAACTTAATGCACCGGTACCCGGTGTAATTTCTAGCCTGACAAATATCCCACGGGTCAAAGAACCGATTTTAACTTATTCAGAAGTTCCATCCGAAACTTTATTTCTTTTTTACATAGCTGATAGTTATTATAGTCCAGACACTTTTCCCCGACGGAACCTTTATGCATCTCACAGTATCGACGGTGGAATTACCTGGAGTAAACCATTATCACTCTCGCCGGTTACTTTTGGTTTAGCCTGTCGTTTTCCATCTGCAGTTTCAGGTTCGGGTCGGACTTATGTTGCCTGGCAAGCTTCGCCGGCACCGAATGAGGAACAGGGTAAAATTTATCTCGGTTATTTTATTGACACGATTTGGCAAAATATAGGACTACTGAATCAAGGCAAGTCTCCACATCTATTTTTGAAGGGAGACTCGCTTTATCTGGTATACAATGAATCTGATTCAAAAATCTCTTTCCGCCGCGGCATCATTTATCCTGATAGTGTCCATTGGGAAAGTAAAGTCGATGTTGGTTTTTTACCGGAAATAATTACCTATCCTCAAGTTCTACTCGACTCCTTGAATGAGATAGAAGTTTTTGCCACCGGACTCAAATCCGGTAAGATTTATCATTTTCGTTCAATTGATGGTATCGAGCCATTTGAATCGCAGCCAGAACCAGTTAACAATTCTGCCAGTGCTGCTAAGACTTATATCAAGGGTAATAGAATACATCTATTTTATAAAGATTATTCGGTTAGACCTTTAGCCGCTATCACATATAAATATTCGACTGATGGCGGACTGACCTGGAGTTCTTCAATATCAGTAACTGATACTGTCTTTTCGCTCGGCGCCTTTTCCTTTGTTACTCGTGATAAGTATTATCTCGGTTACGAATCTGGTGGAAATATATATCTTGCCCAGTCAAATGATGGTCAGATTTGGACAAAAATAACGATCGAAGCCCGGGAATTTCACTATTGCCCATTATTTGCCCAAAGTCAAGATAATCTCTCCCTTGTTTGGTTCCGGCGTGGTGATGACAACACCGATTATGAATCTGATGAAGACAATCAAGTTCAAGCCGACCATGGCACGCATATGGTTTCAATCGTTGCCGGCTATAAGCGTAGTGAAATTGTTGGGGTCGCACCAGCCGCTGATATACTGATGGCAAAGACTGAATTTCACCGGACCAAATCAGGAAATCAGGGCAGAGGTCAAGCCTATGAATTTACCCTTGAAGAAGACACCTGGATTGAGGGGCTGGAATGGGCAGAACGAAATGGCGCTCAGATAATCTCAAGCTCGTTAGGTTATCGCAGTTGGTATGGTGAAGCCAAGCTTGATGGCAGAACTGCCCCAATCTCGATCGCTGCCGGATTAGCTGCCGAACGAGGATTAATCATTGTCACCGCAATGGGTAATCGAGGTCAAGATAGTACAAATTATCCTTGGCCCACACCCTATATTGTTGCCCCGGGTGATGCATTTGGTGTAATAACTGCCGGTGGTGTTCACAGAAATCGTTCACCATGGCATGGCAGCGGTACCGGTCCGACCATCGATGGTAGAATCAAACCGGAATTGGTGGCAATGTCCGATACGGTAATCGTAGTGATTCCGGATTCGGCTGACGGCATTGAAGGCAGTGCCGGTACTTCAGATGCCACCGCTCTGATTGCTGGTTGCTGTGCTTTGATTTTAGAAGCGCACCCGGATTGGAATGCCGATTCGGTTAAGCAGGCACTTTTCTTGACTGCCAGCGATAACTCCCCGGGTTTTGATACAATCATTGATGGAGATACGATAAATATCTTGGGATACGGTATACCAAATGTTGACTCAGTATTAAAGATTTATCCACCAAAGTCTGATTCACATACCTCTGACCAGTTACTTGCGCCTTATCCGAATCCGTTCATCATCGGTTCAGAGAACGACAAAATATACTTTCCTCTTTTCTTAGCCAATCCAAGTCGTATCAAACCCAGACTTATTATTTACACGCTGAGTGGTGAGGTTTTATTTGATACGCTGCTTAATCCAATCTTAAGACCTGGTCGTTATGGCACCGATGGCGACCGAGAAGAACTGGAACAAATCGGTGCGGTCTGGAACGGCAAAAACCAAAAAGGAAAACCGGTTGGTTCTGGTTTGTATTTTGCTGTATTTATCACTGGTTTTGCCAAGGATGTCAAGAAATTTGCCATAGTGAGATAATATTTGATTTCTTGACGAAGTAACTAATTTCCGTAAAATTATTTGACTTCCAGCGTAGCTCAATGGTGGAGCATCCGGCTGTTAACCGGAGGGTTGTAGGTTCGAGTCCTACCGCTGGAGTTTTTTTATTCGATTTCCAAAGATTCAATCATCAGTTCTTGTCCGGACACAATTTCTATTCCAGCCTGACAATTACAGGTTAAATCCAAATCTTTAAATTGAGTCTTACATTTTGGACAACGAATGACTAAAGGTTTAGTCTCAATTTCCAAAATTGCATCTTTGGCAATCGTTTCCTGTTTAAGGGTATCGAAATAAAATCGCACACAATCCGGAACGATACTGGTTGCTTCGCCAACTAACAATTTAATCTTTTTAATTATTTTTGCTCGATTTTTCTTGGCTTCGGTTAAAGATTGTTTTAATATGCTCTCGGTTATTGATAATTCGTGCATAGACCAATTTGGGAATTAACCAAATTATTTTATTTTCAGATCCTTTTGTCTTGTGCGCTATTCGAGTTCCTGAAGCATCTTTTTAGCCGTCGTGTCACCCGGATTGCGTCGTAACCAATCCGCCAGAACTCCTTTTGCCTTCTCTTTATCCTGCATTTGGTTCAGGTAGAGATTGTAAAGAGTCTGAACCGGTTCCGGACGATTGGGCGCAAGTACCATCGCTTCCCGGTAAGCACGTTCTGCTTTTTCAATTTCTCCTAATCGTTCGTATGCCCAACCCCGGCGCAGAGAGATTTCGGGATCTTTCACTCCTGTTATTTCGATTGAATCCAAATAGACCAAGGATTTTTGGTAATTACCAGACATCAGAGAAAAAAGACTCGCTTGAAAGAAAAGTGCCGATTTACGAGTTGGGTCAATATCAAATTGCAAAGCTTTATCAATTATCGCCGACGCTTTTTCCATTTGACCCCGTTTCTGATATTCCAATCCCAAAGCGACTGCGGTTGCCGCATAATTTATGAATAATCCACGTGTGTTCTCATCTTTATATACTCGCTTATCAAGCATACTGCTGGTAACATAGACATTCTCTAATAAATATTCGGTCTTCGCCACATCGACTTGATCGGAACCAGAGTCAGGCACCACCACATTGACTAATCCTTGTAGTCGAAGATATGGTAGGACATCAACTAAATTATCCCTTGAAACGGTTGTCGCAAAGTAAACATTTCTTTGAGGTTTATAATTGGCAAAGACTTTTGTCATAAACTCTTGGGCAGTTGATTGGTAATCATCCGGCCATTTCAATTTAACGCCACCCGCGGTCGCAACAATATCACGAATCATAATATCCTTCAGCAAGAAGGTTCTGCCCCGTTTGCCGACAAATCCTTGAGGCAGACGGTCGATTTCGGCTTCCGAAAATGAGACCGGAGCACCCCAGCGCTTCAGCTGCTTACAATACCATTGAGTATTCAGGAGCGAAAGGTTAGCTACTGCTACATTCTTACCAAAATTCGGGTCAAAACCAGTAACTTTAGATGGTACCTCTTGCATGAACCATAAAGGAAAAGTATCATTATCACCGTTTGTAAATAAAACAACTTTCTCACCTTCACAAGAGATTAACATGTTATAACCATATTCAGCCGGAATCCAGTTATAACGCCGGCTCACGTTCGGGTAATTAAAGAACATCGAAGCGATTGCTAAAAGTATGGTTAGGGCGGAAACTCCCAGCGCTGCTATTTTTTTAAATTTCAGCTTGGGTACTACATAGTTTAATAGCGCATTAATGCCCAAACCGATGAAGATAGTGAAGAAAACAAAAGAAAAGGCAAAGAAATAGTCACGTTCCCTTACCTCTTTATATCTAAGATGCGGTCTGGGGTCAGATGTTGAATATTTAAGATTAAGATAGGTTAATAGTCCGATCGATGCGATTAAAAAACATAATCCGACCAGCACAAAAGATTTCTTATCCCGTTTATAATGATGCCACATACCCCAGAACCCTAAAAACGGTGGAATGATTCCCAAAAGGGCTGGGAATCGAACCCGATAGAAAATATCTAAATTCTGCTCACCTGCCCACTGCCATAAAAAGTAACGAACATAATATTTTATCTGTTCAAAATATGCCTGTAATAAACCAAATGCTGGATAACTATTCGGATAGGCACGATATTCATCTTCAGTCAAAAACTGGGTTTTGCGTGGGTAGAGCTTCATCGGGTCGTACTGTTCACGTTTCAAGACGCTGACGAAATCGTCCCATTTGGCCGGATTTACCTCGTTGATTGACGGTTCGAGTCTGGCTCGCACCATCAGGTAAAATTGAATCGAACCGGCAATTGCGATGAGTAAAATGCCTAATCCTACATACCTTGCGTCTAATCGCTTCTTACTGTATAGATAATAGAGATAGCCGATATAAATCGCCGCAAATAACAGGAAGAAAATGAATTTAGATCTTAAGATTTGTATTACGGCGACCGATGGGGATGCCAAGAAAAGTACTAAATAATCGACCACCTCGAATCCGGAGATTACCACGATTATTAGGTAAAAACCAATCAATTCAATAAGCCGCAACTCGGTAATGGCTTTTCGGTCAACAACCAAGCCAAAGATTAACAAGGGAAATAGAACCATTAATGGTGTGAAATGTAGACCAGCCGCCAGGAAAAGCATATAAACTGCTGCCAGAACCAGATGATTATTGCCAAAACCCTTTTCCACTTCATTTCGCCAAAGTAATGCCATGTAGATGACACTCAGGGCAACCGCCACGCATGGCGTATAAACCTCGGCTTCGACACAGTTATCCCAGAATGAATAGGCAAATGCCAAAAACAGGGCAGCTCCGATACCGGCAACATGGGTGACGAATGGGAATCGGTGGCTGACCCCTTTTGTCTTTTGAATCGTGATTAGTTTAACCACCAAAAGATAGATTAATCCGCAGGATAACGCGCCAAAAAAAGCGGTCAGGAAGTTGATTCGAAATGCAATCTCCTTAGCAAATGGGATTAACGAAACGATTCTGCCCAATTGCACGAACAATGGAGTTCCGGGCGGATGGGGTATGCCGAGAATATAAGATACCGCAATCAATTCGCTGCAGTCCCAAAATGATGCGGTTGGTGCCATTGAAAAAAGGTAAGCGATTAAAACTGCAACAATCACTCCCAGGGCGATAATATATTTCAGTCTTCGTTCCGACATCTCTCCTCCTTCAATAATTTATTTAAGTTTCTTTCATTAATGCTTGGGTTAAATTAAATTTAAGTTGGGATGGTGTGACATCAATATTCAATTTTCCCCGATTGGCAAATGAAATTTTACCGGTTGTCTCCGATATGATTATCGCCAAAGCATCGGTCACCGTAGCAATTCCCAACCCGGCACGGTGCCGCATCCCCAAAAATCCCTCCACATAACTTGTTTCACTTAAGGGTAATGTACAACCCGCACTAACAATATGGTCACCCGAGACAATGCACGCCCCATCATGCAAGGGTGTGGGCGGAGTGAATATTGAAACAATCAACGGCGCTGAGACTAACGCTTCAATGCGAGTCCCGGTTTCAATAAATTCTCTCAGTCCCATAGCTCTTTCGATTACAATCAAACCACCAAGTTTTCGTTCCTTTAGTAAAGCGGATGCCTCGACCACCTCATCAATCACCTCTTGTTCGGTACTTTGTTTAAGCAGAAATCGTAGGGGACGATAACGACCAAATCGGGAA
>JAOUPE010000317.1 GCA_029880025.1 Caldifarciminota bacterium | reverse complement strand
AGGGTATTCATTTATAACAGTCCTAACCCGGTGATGGTTTGGAAAATGATGAAACCGGTACCAACTGAACCAAGTGGTAAAAAAATAAAATACGGCGCCAGTTTAGTCTCAATTTACGCCAATCCAATCTTTGACCAGGACCTTATCTTCTGCTTGAAAGGTAATAAGACCAATGATTTCTATTGTTTTAGTCGAAAGGACACAATCTGGTTCCAAAGAGAAAGTCTACCCACCAGGCATTTCAGTAAAGCAAAAGGAGTAAAAAGAGGTGGGGCAATGGTTTGGTCAGGAGACAGCATAATCTATGCAACAAAAGGTAACAGAACTTATGAATGGTTAGGTTACAATATATTAAGAAATATCTGGCAAAACCTAAAACCGATACCGACCCAAAAAGGTCTAAAAGGTGGCACCGGTTTAGCAAAAGTGAAGAAGAATGGTGTCGACTGTATTTTTTTGTTAAAGGGAAGCAAAACAAAGGAAAATTTCCTTTATTATCCAGAAACGGATAGTTGGGAAAAACTACCCGATGCCCCGATAGAATTCAAAAAAGGGAGTTGTGCAACTGGCTATAAGGATTCACTCGTCTATGTTATAAAAGATAAAGCAAATCTTCTTTACCGAATCAATATTCAGACCGGGGTATGGACGGCAAAAAGAAGTTTACCCTTCATTGGTAATTCCGGGAAAAAGAAAAAAGTGAAAGACGGTGCAGCCATGACCGCTGATGATTCTGTAACAATCTATGCTCTCAAAGGCGGCAACACCCAGGAGTTCTGGTCTTATAATGTCTTATCTGACCGATGGGTCGAATTAGATACGATTCCTCGAATTTCAAGAAGAAAAGGAGTCAAAGCCGGCGGGTCAATAGTCTATGTGCCAAATCAAACGGCAAAAGGAAATGGTGAACTCTATGCTTTAAAAGGAAATAATACCGATGAATTCTGGATGTGTGAGATTATACCATCTACCGGTTTAGCAATCCAAAAAGAAGTCGAGAGAAAATTCCAATATACTGAAGGAACAAAATTAGATTTAATGCCTAATCCTAATAAAGGCGAAGTCATTTTAAACTATCGATTAAATTTTGAAACCCCAATCCGAATTAAAATATACGATATAACCGGTGCCTTGGTATACGAGATTGTGAACGAGGCAAAAAATGCTAATATCAGGCTTAACTTAAAGAGCCTTACCCAAGGTGTTTACCTATTAAAACTGGAAAGTAATAATTTTAAAACTTCCAAGAAATTGATAATTCAGAAATAAAAAGTTTGTTGAGTAGCGAAAGCCGCCCGGTTTTTTTATCTATAGTTTTATTAACCCTAATTTGCTTTAATAGTTTTTAAGGCTTAACCGGCAATGCGAGCTCATTATTTTTTAAGAAATGCTTTTCAATTTTATTGGTACCGGTTACTTAATCAAAAGTGAATCATGTGCTTGTTAAAAACCGCCAGTCTTCCCTTGACAAACTATTTTCCTTGCTTACAATTCTGCCAACGCTTGGGTTACAAACTAAAATCCGTCCTAATTTCTTAATTTCGTTAATTAATTAGCTTTATCTAACCGTATACAAAATGGACTTGGGTTTATCATAGTCCGGAAAGGAGTCGTTATGCAACACAAATTAGCCGTAATAGCTCTTGTCGTTGTATTACTGGCAAGTTCTGCCCAAGCTTCAATTGGACAGGATGGGACCAGACCTTCTTTTGCCGATATGCCGGTGGACATCGCAAAACTGCCCACCGATGTTCGACTCGGTTTTTCCCAGGGGACTCAGCCCGTATTAGTGATTCACTGTTACTTTGGTGCTCGTCCTGGTGACCCTTCATTTGGTTTCACAACCGATAACCAATGGAACTCAATTTTGCTCACAACCAATTCTCCGAAATCGAGTATGCGTGATTATTATCGTGAAGTCTCATACTGGCCTTCGACAACCGGGCTCGATTTAATTGCGGCGGCGGAAACTTCTTATAATGACAATAGCGGTGTTGTCCATGTGAGAATTGACACGGTTCATCCATACCACAAAGGTGGTGGAAACAATTGGATTAATGCAGCGCCTTACCAAATTCTTGGAATTTCTCCGCCCGGCGGATATTCACTTGGTCAATTCATCGCCTATTTAGCGCTAATGTTCGCCGACCCAAGAGGTGATATACACTACGATGCTTTTGACACCAATAGTGATGGTAGAATAACTCCTGACGAATTGCACATCATTGTGGTCATTGCCGGTTTTGAAGCATCGTACGGGGGCACTGCACCGGCACCGAGAACCTGGAGGCACCGTTGGGCACTGCCCGGGAACGGCATTACGCTCGATGGTAAACTAATCAGTGGTGCTAATTATAGTGGCGGCTACTCGATGGTCGGTGAACTAACACCGACCTCAACCTTAATCGGAATGGGTCTTGTCTGCCATGAGGTGGGACACGACTTGGGTCTACCTGACCTGTATGATACTGACGGCGGCAGTGAAGGACTGGGCGAGTGGTGTACCATGTCATCCGGAGATTGGTTGGGCAACCCAGCAGCAGTCAAACCAGCTCATCTTTGTGCCTGGGCGAAAATAGATAAGGGTTGGCTCACTCCAACCACGGTGACAACCAATAACTTTTATACCGTAAAAAAAGTTGAAACCGATGCTCAGTGCTACAAGTTACAAGCAACTGCTAATGAATATTTCTTGGTTGAAAACCGAAGGCAAGTATTATTTGATACATCACTT
>JAOUPE010000316.1 GCA_029880025.1 Caldifarciminota bacterium | reverse complement strand
ACGAAGATTATCTATTCGGTCATTGGAGCCGAGCTTAAACGAATCGAAGCGAAAAAACCATTACCAACCGAAAAGCAGGAGAAGATGGCAATCGGCTTTACCAAGTATCGGATAGGGATTGAAAAGCTTGAAGCCGAAGCCCATAAGCTGCTTTGTGAACTGGGAGTTCCGACCCCGTGGTTCGCATCATATAAGGCTTTTACTCGTCAATGTTATCGAGCTTTGAAGAAATACTACGGTAAGAATCAAGAATTGCTCAATAAGACGCTAACTGAAATTATTGAACGCTGGGAAAAAGAAGGGTTAAAGGATGATGTTTTATTAAAGTTAAAAGACAAAATCATCTCGGTCTTTAGAACAATGAGGTTAAGAGGTGAAGTTTAATTTCAACCAATTACTGAATTGATTTTAGGTGATAAATATATTCCTTGCAGTATATCTTGACTATACCCAGCAAATCTGGTAGATTGTGAGTGAATTTTAAGATGGAACGCTCAAATCCGAAACCGATATTGCACTATTCAAATGCTCAAAAAGTCAATTAAATGAAAAAGTACTTAATAAGATTCGAAAAGATGTCTGCACCCTTAAACTGCCTAAATGGTAAAGATAACTTTAAATAAAAATTTTAAGAGACTTTTATGAGACTAAAATGCGATGGCTGGTCGAATCACTCCATCATCGATGAGACCCGATTTGTGTGGTTAGTGGCTGGTGACTGGTCACCAGTCCCAAGAAGCTATCATTTCAAGGTCTCGTCAAAGTCCTTGTGAAATAATAGGAGGTTAAAATGTACAGAGTACAATTAAAAACTCTTGGACTTTTCTTAATATTTCTCATCGAGCTATCCTTAGCTGATCCGATTCCTGGCCCAATTCTCGATGTCTGGGATAATCTTAATGGAACTGCGGGAGAACCATTGTCACCTGATGATATTTACCTTGTTGACGAACACAAACTTAGAGTGGCAATTCATATTGACCCGATAAGTACAACTGACTTTTATAATTCAAACGGTACGGAAATTAGTGATTCGGCGTTTAGTTATTACCGGATGAATCTACCGATAAGTTTCGAATACGGAATTCCCGGATTATTTGAAATCGGATTCCGTATGCCATATGTTTTAAGAAATACTGCAAGGCTTAGGTCAAATACAGGCGGATGGAGTGATTTTTCTGTAAGAATTCGAACCAGGATTTATGGTGATATAGATGAACCAATATATCTTGCACTTGGTGGTGGGATAAAATTTCCCACTAGTCAATATGAGTATGTTTATTACAATTTGCCATTAAGTTATGGGAGTCTCGATTTCTTTTTTGGTGCTTATAGTATGATTAGAACTGGGACATTAAAATACCCAATTGCATTAACCTATAGTCATACTGGTCGAGGAAGAGAAGGCGACCGGATTGGCGAAATAATCACTTACCGGTTGGGTTTTGTAACCGATTTTGGCAATTTTGTCGATTTAAACTTAGGACTGAAGGGTTATGAAATCACCGAAGAAAACAGGACAGAAGTTTGGCCTGATCTACCAGCTCAGGGTATCAGTAAAACCTCAGTTGAAGCGAGTCTGATAATAAGAACCATTGAGAACCGGGTGAATTTTTCGGCAGGATTACTCTATGACCTAAGAGGCAAAAGGTCATACGCTGCAAGCACGCCCTTCTTCACAATGCAGGTAAATTTTTAATGATTCGAGGGTATTGATTACTGCAATAAGAAAAAATTATATGGACTATAGTAAAATTTAAAAACACTAAAAAATAAATTCTAATGGATTTAATTCCACACGAAATTGTTTGAAAAGCATCAGTTCAATTTTAGAAAGCAAAATGATTTCAATATTCTAATTTAGGATTTATTAACCAAGGAGGTTAAAATGTACAGAGTACAATTAAAAATCTTTGCACTCTCTTTATTACTTTTCATTAAGCTTGCTTCTACTAATCCGGTTCCTGGTCCGATACCTGATGTTTGGGATAATCTTAATGGAACTGCGGGCGAAGCGCTATCGCCCTTTGATATTTACCTGGTAGAAGAGCATAAATTTAGAGTTTCGGCTCAGCTTGACTTGATAAGCACCAACGATTATTATGATGCCAATAGCACAATAATCCGTGATTCAGAATTTGATTATTATCGAATAAATTTGCCGATAACTTTCGAATACGGGATTCCCGGATTATTTGAAATCGGATTTCGCGTCCCTTATATTGTAAGAAATAACAGGCGATACTGGATAGACTATGACTATGATAGGATAAATGCGAGCGGTTGGGGAGATATTTCGGCAAGAATTCGGAGAGTAGTTTACGGCAACAAAGATAAACTAATATACCTTGCCTTGGGCGGTGGTATAAAATTCCCAACCGCCCAATATGATGATTATTATTATTCTATTATTCCGATTTTAAGTCAGGGTAGTCTTGATTTCTTTTTTGGAGCTTATAGTGTTATCAAAACCGATATTGTTAAGTATCCTATTGCCATTACCTTTAGCCATACCGGAAGAAATAGACTTGACGAACAGGTAGGAGAAATTATTACCTATCGAGTCGGTTTAATGACCGATTTAGGTCATTTCATCGATTTCAATTTGGGACTGAAAGGCTACGAAATTCTTGATTTGGTTGAGGGAAATGGTAAGACTTCGGTGGAAGGAAATATAATCATCAGAACAATCGAGAATCGGTTGAATTTTTCAGGCGGGCTGGTTTATGACGTAAGAGGCATAAGGTCATATATTGGCACCTATCCCTTC
>JAOUPE010000315.1 GCA_029880025.1 Caldifarciminota bacterium | reverse complement strand
CCATCCGAAAATCTTGATTGATGATTGAGCAAGGTACACCGTAGAACCTATCAACGATATAAGAAGAATCCGTGCCAAGCAATAAACTGCCCAGGCTTAGCCGGGAAATTGACCATAGCGTATTAAACGGATAAATCATACCGATTCCTTCACCGCGCCAGTCAATCGTGCCGATTGAACCTAAGGCGGTAACACATAAAAGACAATTTCCAGTATCATGATTTGCCCAAATACCACTTCTTTCTTTTTCGCCGACCATTAAAGTGAAATAATGCTGCCATTGGTAATTCCTTTCGGAAACAGTAAGATAGAATTCGATGAGACTTCCCATCGGCGTATTAGCCGATGCCGAAACCAGATACCGGTCACCATAAGCCGTGTCTGCCACATCGATATTTCCATAATCCGAAGTCGAATCGAAGATTGTTATGCAAGGACTCAGACAGTTTAAAACCGCTGTGACACTATCGGCTTGAGCATTGCCCAGATTTTCTAAGACAACGAAGAGGTCTATAGTTTCACCTGGGTCTAAACGATTGTTATCATCATCAACATAGGGATGTCTTATTACCACCGAAGGACTTATGCCATCGGCTCTGATTGGTATTTCGCTCTCATAAGGAAAACGGTCAGGAGCGGTTACCGTTATTGCCGCTTCACCGGTATCAGAAGGATTTACCAGTAAAGATACCCAGCCCTGTGAATTTGTGTAATCGCGAGCATAGGCATCTTCGCCCTGAATACATACCAGCGCATCTTTTAGAGGACTTTCATTAGAACTAACCTGAATTTGAACCACTTGTGGTCCGACTCGGATAGAATCAGGATGGATTACCGAAACCGGTTTTGGTTTTTCCCGCCAGGTCATTAAACTTGGGTCGCCGAATAAATTGAGCGCATAAACACACCAGCGATAACTTATTTGAGTCATCGCAACACTTCGATATCGATCTTTAGCATTAGCCAAAGCGATGCCGATTTCCGGATGATAGAGAATTTCGTTAAAGAAGCCAACATCCAAGTTTTCCGAAGGTCCAAAACAAGGCGGTGCGCCAATACCTTCTCGGGAATTTAATATTGCCGCAACACCACCACCATTTGGATAGTTAACCAGTGATTCGGCAATACAATCAATCGTTGGATAATCAAAGCGACCGACTGAACAGGCAATAGAATTGAAAATAGCAAGTTTGTCAGCATTAGTGAGCTGGGAAATTTCAGAAGTAGTGAAGATTGAGCTAAATGAAGTAGGGGAGCCATGACCTGAGATATGACAGAATTCATAACCCTGATTGATATGGTCTCTTGTCTGACCAGAAGATGGGCTAATAAGATGAGTTGTCCGGTATTCTGGTCCTAACATCCTGGCAATATAGTCATTTACGATTCGACCATGATAATCGATATCAGACCAAAGCCAGGTTGAGGGGAACAGGATACTTTTTAAATAAGTTGTGTCAGGATGTTTTTCAAATAGGGTGTCTTTTTTTACAAATGTTTGAACTTGCGATACCTCATCAACCGAAGCCCTGCCTACATAGACATCAGCAAATAAATCTACCGAATCACCGGTCATTTCACCAAATTGATTATTCTGATTACAGTCCCAGGAATAATCTAAATCAGCAAAATAGAGGTCGGCTGGAATATCGACCGTACCGGTACCATAAGGAACACAGCCGTAACGTAAAGGCACCACCTGATGGTCACCGCCCAGTAAAACGAATTTTAACCCGTGATTTTCGAAATAGTCCTTGATGCAATTTCTTACCTTTTCGGCATCATCTCGACCCGGATAACGAATATAGATAGTATCGGTTGTGATTATTTTGGTTCTAATCCCCTTCTTATTCTTCCAATCTAAAAACGGTTGAAAATGAGGTGCCAGGGCAGAAGAGGTGATTACTAAATAATCTACCTCATCCGGTGAATCTTTATCCGGCGGTGCGTATTCGGTAATCGCTTCAGGATTGATTACTAAACGTTTGACCCCATCGTTAAAGACTTTTTTCTGCGCTTGGGTGAGTGCCTTTAGCCGATGGACATTTTCTTTATAATGGATTTGTAACTTTAGTTTTTTATAGAATTCAATCTTTTTTTTAGAAGGCAGATATTGGAAAGGATAAAGGACAATGCCGGCGATGCGAAAACCTGATTTTGAACCGGATGGAACGATATCAAATAGTTTGCCGGGATAAGGTGCAGCAGAAGCATAAATCATTGGATTAGGTGGAATGAAATCAAATTTTTCATCTTCATTATTTGATATCGGTCTTGGCGGTTGGCAGGGATAGATTTCAAAATCCTGGGGCAGGATTGCTTTTTCGATTTCCTTTATCTCGACTCGCTCAA
This sequence comes from Caldifarciminota bacterium, assembly GCA_029880025.1. GTDB lineage: Bacteria > Hydrothermota > Tepidihabitantia > Tepidihabitantales > JAOUPE01 > JAOUPE01. The sequence goes on along the minus strand of JAOUPE010000315.1, from coordinate 438 downwards.
TTTCGGCGGTTGCTGGAATCAGGATATATCTTGAAAAAATCGGTAACAGCGGAGCACCTTCCTCAAAAGTATAAAGCCCTTCCTGGTTAAGCAATAAGTCGAAGTTATTTTCCTTGGTTGCAGTGAAATCTTCTTCGGAAAAGGTGAATGTTTCTTCTATGCTGCCGGCAAACAGCAGGCTACTGATGATGACGAAAGGTACTAATTTATTCATATTCATTTTAGCTCCTTTTATTTATTATCGATGTTTCCATTATAAAATAAATAGAACAAAATAATAAACAATTATTAAATAAATCGAAACAATAAATTTATTTTAGATTACCCTAAAATTGTGATATGTCAACTAAATTGCGAAGGGTGGCTTAGTAAGCGATTCCCTAAGTGCCCGGTCGGTTACCCGATAAAAATATCAAATATCAAATTTCAAAAATTATC
>JAOUPE010000314.1 GCA_029880025.1 Caldifarciminota bacterium | reverse complement strand
TCCGTTTCGGCCCAAATTCAACATAACCAAGCCTGGGAATCGTGATTTTTTTCTTACCAATAGTAAGGATGATAATCCCTAAACTCATCAATAACCCGAATTGCCCGTATCGTAATAATTCAGATGCCCCAATTTTATCAAGCACTGCCAGAAACCCCATACCGATAAATATTAACCCAAGGTAGATATCCCAAATACCGTCGCCGAAATAGGTCCGCCAGGCTTTCTTCTCCATTTCTTTTAGGTCTATACCAAGCAACATATTCGCTCCTTTCAGTTTACTAGTTACACAAACTGATTTGCATTACAAACTTATTTGTATTGTAGCGAAATTTCAGATTTTGTCAATAGGGAAGTTTAGTATATTAAAAGATTTTTATAATTGTTTATATTTCAGGATGATAAGGCTTGCTGTAATCGGTATTTTTGATTATATTTACCCAAAACTAAGTAAGGAATATAATTTTTAGATTTTTTTTATACTCTCCCCTACCGAACAACCGCTCAGAAGATTTGATAAATCTTTCGGGCTAGTCCAATAGGGTCGTGTGAGGTTAGGGAAAACTTGAGATTAGATGTTGGAAAATTCCAAATCGGATGGTCGCTGGACAAATCAAAACGTAGATAATCTTTAAAATTTAACCCGATACCAAATGTCAAACCAATCTTATCAAAATGCCCACGGTCTCGACTGAAGATATATTCAAATAAAGAAAGATACTCCTTGTGGTCATCTTTTATCACTCTTACACCACCTATTGTATCCATAAGAGCTTCAAAATAACCTAATCTGAGAGAAAGTATTTTTATGATTGTGGCTTCAAAACCAAAACTCTTCCAGGCTTCTTTCCATTCGTAGGAAAGTTCTTGTCCAAAGCTCAATGTATCTTTCGGGTCGTAAAACATTCCGACTAGCATTTTATTAATTTCCGGTAATATTCTTAACTTTATATATTTATTATTAACTGGAGTAAAGCAAAGACCGATTCTAAGTATTCGGGGCAAAGGAGCAGAAAAACCGTGCCACGGTGATGAGAAAGCAATATTTGGTCCCATATTAGCTAAAGCTAATCCTGCAGAAAAAGAATGGAATGGTTTATATAACACACCAATATCAACAGCAAAGCTCGAACCAGTTCCACTATAATCAATACCCGGAATATCATATTCAAAGAGCCAATACCCGTCTGGAACTAAATGACTGTCAATGTGCTTGACTCCCAACCCAAGTCCAATTTTGTCCGATAGCTGTATCCCGCTGTGAATTCCAAACGCATCGGCATACTCGGTGTATTCACCTATATAATCACCTCGTTCGTTAATAATTTCAATTTTATTAGTACTTAAATAAGTATTATTGATACCAATGTTAAGTATCATTTTATTTCTAAGTAATTTGGGAAAACTGTAACCAACGCTACCATAAAGATAATACCAATTTACCCATTCAGGAGCTAATCCAGGCAAGTATTTGTTGAAGGTTCCTGTAAAGTTCCAACCCTTTTGAAATCCAAGTCCACCTGGATTCCAGAAAGCAGCATCCGCATCATCGGCTAAACCAGTCATTGCTCCACCTAAAGCAGCAGAGCGGGCAGTGGGCCAAATTATCAGGAAAGTGACACTAGGCTCCTCGTGGGCAAAACTTACGGTAAATGCTATGGTGAAAAGGATTACGCCAAAAGTCAAATATTTCGGCAAACTATAGCTAATTTTTACCAATGAGACTGAAAGAAATTTAACCATTTTGACCCCCTATTTATTTTGTCTCATCTATTTTATAAACTATAAAAGTTACTGCAGACTTGGGAACAAATTTCCGATTTTATATACATACTAACAACTCATTTTATTTGGCAGAGTTGCATCGATTATTTTTTCGTTTCAATGAAATGTATGCAGAGCCGTTCCAGTTCCTCTGCACATTTTAGCCCAGCTACTACCGCCTCTGCCTTGCCCGGGTAATGCCCACTATTCATACCCGCAACATTAAAAATCCAGCCGCCACGCCCACCGGGATTCTCATCAATTATTTCGACCCCAGCTTGTTTAAGCAGTTGTTCAACTTCAGATTTACTGACCATTATTAATCTCTCCCTTCATATCATTAAATTCAGTTAATCATATTAAGATTTCTTGAATCCTTATTAATAAGTATTAACTAATTAAAATATCGTTGTCAAGAGCAAATAAATCTAAGTTTAAATTTATCTGAGGCAATATTTTGAATAATTAAACTAAAATGGTTTAACTAATACCTTGATAACCATTACCCTTGCTCACTTGACCAAATTGAAAAATATTATATTATAGAGCATTATGAAAATATTGGTAATAAACTGGCGCGATATTAAGAATCCGTTAGCGGGTGGCGCCGAAGTCTATTTCCAGGAGATATTTAAGCGAATCGCTACGGCTGGACATAGCGTTACTTTGCTCTGCGTCAAATTTCCCGGTGCAAACGAATCCGAAGTGATTGATAATATTGAAGTAAGAAGAATCGGTGGTGCCAACACCTTCAATTTTGCCGTCTATCGCCAGTTGAAAGATATCGTTGAGCAAGAAAATTATGATATCGTAATCGACGATTTGAATAAAATACCGTTTTTTAGCCCCTGGCATATCAAAAAACCGGTTTTGGTCATGATGATGCATCTTTTTCGGGGCAGTATCTTCAAAGAAGTATTCTTTCCTTTTGGTGCATATGTTTATTTATCGGAAAGTTTTATTCCCTTATGTTATAAGAATCAGCTTTTCGTTGCCTTATCCGAAAGTTCGAAAAAGGACCTTCTGAAATTT
>JAOUPE010000313.1 GCA_029880025.1 Caldifarciminota bacterium | reverse complement strand
TATAAAATCTTACATCAGGGATAGATTTTGCCGCTTTTATCACTTCTGATAATGGTTCATCTGCTCCGAATCCGCTAATTACGGCAACGGTCCGGGCTAATGCGGCGGATGGTTCAGCCGAAAGACCTGGAATACCATCTTCCAAAATGAAATAGGGTAATCTCCAGGGCAGCAAATAGCTGACAAGCGCGCCATTAGGAATGATGGTCAAGACAGCGCGGCGGGCAAAAAATCTGAAAAGTTTAAGATAAATAGGATAATGCCAGCCTTTTCCAACCAACGCACCGGTGTGAGCATCGATAACAAAATCAAATTTTCGAAACATGGTGTAAATATATAAAGGAAATAAAATATGAATTGGTGGCGACTGGACAAAAATTAAATCTGGTTCTTCCTGTATCAGAATTATGAAGGTCCGGATTGATAAGTAAAAATAATTGGTTAGTCTTAAGAATAAGCTTTTCCTGCTTACCGATAACAATATTAATTTGGCGTCAAAGACATCGGCTAAAGTCATAGCACGTCGTGCGGTTTGCGCCCAGACCAAAAAAATGCGTTTCTTCATTTCAATTCTTTTTTGGTCAGTTGCCCATCATATTTAAAAATTAATTTTGGGTGCCAAAGAATATGAAACCGCTTTTCATAAGCACCGGCGACGGAAATGTTATCAAACAGCCAAATAAAGAAAGCTTGGTAAAATTCTTTTCTTTATCTGTCTTAACCGGATGGTTTTGACCCTTCTCGATTTGCTTTTTCTTCTTGATTTTCAGTTTGAATTTCGGTTGCTACCGGCTCGGTAATTCCTAAACATACCTTACAGGTATTAACATGAATATCAACCGTATCCTGGATATTTAAGGCATAACCGCCTGCGAAAACCACCGCAAATGGAATATTATGTTTACGACACTCATCGATTACAATCTTATCTCTTTCTTCCAAACCTTCTTTCGTTACTTGTAAGGTTCCGAGTTGGTCGTCTTTATAAGGGTCGGCACCGGCAACATAAATCACTAACTGTGGTTTATGCTCGGCAAGAATTTTTGGCACTGCCGAACGCATATAGTGGAGATACGTGGCATCCCCAGCAAAATCATCGAGTCCGATATCCAAATTGCTTTCTTCTTTTACTGGGTAAAGATGTTCTTGATGAATTGAAAAAGTGAAAACATTTTTATCGTTATGAAAGATTCGGGCAGTACCATTACCCTGATGCAGGTCACAATCAATAACCGCTGCCCGTTCAATTTTATTCTCATTTTGCATCTTTCGAATCGCGACCGCAATATCATTGATATAGCAAAAGCCTTCGCCATGGTCAGGAAGCGCATGGTGAAAGCCACCGCCGATATGAACACAGGTATTTTCTTCCAACGCCAGGTTGCAGGCAGCTATCGTTCCCGAAGCGGCAAATAAGTATCCTTCGATGATTTGCCAGGTCAAAGGCAGTTCCGAACGCATCGTCCGCGCGGTCCAACGCAAATTGAGCATATCGCTAATATACTCTTTAGTATGAACTAACCGGATATCATCGAGCACTGGTGGAGGTGGTTCAATAAAATCTTCTTCTTTAGCCCAGCCATTGGCAACCAATTTTTCCCTAATCATCCGATATTTATCAGTAGGAAAGACATGTGTTCCAAAATTCATCTCATACTTAGAAGAATAAACAAATTTCATTAAGGCATTATAAAGACAAATCCAAGCCTGTCAAACCATTTTTCTAACTCCTTGACAAGCTTGAACTTTTCAATAATCTTGGTTAATAGGTTTAAAGCAAGATGTTAACAAAAGACGTAATAAGTATTATCTTTTCAATAATAATTATTCCAATTTTAGCTTTGGCTCAGGGGTGGCAGCCGCAAATTTCACCCCGAACCGACCGTAATCTATTTGACATCTGGTTTGTTAGTGAAAGTATCGGTTGTGCCTGCGGTAATTTTGGATTTTTGATTCAGACAACCGATGCTGGAACAAACTGGCAAGACCGAAGCGGTGTGACCAATAGTTGGATTGATGATATGTGTTTTGCTAACTCCTGGATTGGCTATGCGGTAGGTGAGGCTGGCACAATTATTAAAACTATTGACGCTGGAGAAAATTGGCAATTAATCAATAGCGGCACAAATCGAAACCTTTACGGTATAAGTTTTCCTGATACCAATATTGGCTGGGTTACTGGTCAAGGTGGTATAATTCGCCATACTACCGATGCCGGCAATACCTGGTCTGACCAAATCTCCGGATTAACCCTTTTTATCTTTGACATTGAATTTGTCAATCCGGATACTGGCTGGGCGTGCGGACAAAACGGCTGGGTCTATAAGACATCAAGTGGCGGTGACACTTGGTTACGTTCCCATGTTTCTGGTTCTGACCTCCATGGTTTAAAATGTGTCAGCGGCAATGAATTATGGGTTGTGGGTTCGGGTGGCAGGATTTATCATATCACCGAATTTGGCAACAATGTTCAGAATTGGCAACCTGGCAGCTCGGTGCTTAAGGCAGTCGAAATTAAAGGCAGTAAAATCTGGGTTTGTGGACAGTATGGAATAATCTGGCACTCTTCAAACAATGGTGACACCTGGGTTCAACAAGCCAGTCAAACGACTAATTATTTAGACGAAATATTCTTTTGGGATGAGAATCAAGGCTGGACCATAGGAATGCAAGGAACAATTCGCTATACGGAAAATGGCGGGATTGGCTTAAATGAATGCTTAACCGGTTTTGTCGATAAATCGATTGATATAAGACCTAACCCAGCTCAAGACCGATTAAAAATCTCATTCAATTGTCGACCAACCTTTTCCAA
>JAOUPE010000312.1 GCA_029880025.1 Caldifarciminota bacterium | reverse complement strand
TAATATTGTCTTATACCTGCCGAATTATTCAATCCTGAGCAAATGGGCATACAAAAATATATCAAAAATGAAGACCGAAAGAATATTGACAAATGGTGATTTGTCGCTTAAGATACTATGGAAAAAGCTGTTAAAAGGCGATTTAAGGAATTTGCAGCCACATATACGAAACAGCTTTGAGGATTTAGTTTTTGCCCATTATCCAGACCTGGCAAAAATTAAGGAATTTTTCTTAACCTATGGTGCTTATGCGGCTTCACTTTCTGGTTCTGGCAGTGCAGTTTTTGGTCTGGTGGAAAAGAAGAATATTCGGACCCTGAAAACCGCATTAACCCGAAATAAGATTGATGCGGTATTTACGGAGTCGTTTTAAAACGAATTTAGCGAATGGCAGCGAATCACTCGAATAACAAATTATTCGTATCATTCGCCATCATTCGATACATTCGAGGAAAAATTGGGGCGTCGTCTAGTGGCAGGACCCAGGATTTTGGATCCTGTTGGGGAGGTTCGAATCCTCCCGCCCCAGTAAAATACAGGGGCTGGTGTCTTGTGCCTGGGGACTAGTCACCAATCACTAACCACCAGTCACTGCCTTGTAAGGAGGTCAATGTTAGAGGAATTAAAAGTCTTTTCGGGAAGAGCGAATTTACCTTTAGCCGAAAAGATTGTTAAACAATTAGGAATAAAATTAGGCGAAGCCGATATTATAAATTTTGCCGACGGAGAAATTAGAATTAAGCTCAAAGAAAATGTTCGCGGCATCGATGTCTTTGTCATACAACCGACTCATCCGCCCGCGGATAACATTTTAGAATTACTATTAATGATTGATGCATTAAAACGCGCTTCGGCTGACCGTATTACTGCTGTAATTCCTTATTATGGTTATGCCCGACAGGACCGTAAAGACCAACCCCGAGTACCGATTTCAGCCAAATTGGTTGCCGATTTAATTGTGACCGCTGGTGCGAACCGGGTTTTGACCATGGATTTACATGCCGAACAAATTCAAGGTTATTTCAATGTTCCGGTTGACCATCTCTATTCAGCCCCAATTCTTATTGAATATTTTCAACAAAAAGATTTCGAGAGTTTAGTAGTGATATCGGATGTAGGCCGGGCAAATCGTGCTCGAGGTTTTGCTAAACGCTTGGGAGATGATATCCCGATTGGTGTAGTTGATAAAAGACGACCCGAGCTAAACCAGGCTGAGGTTGTAAATATCATCGGTGAGGTTGAAGGTAAAACCGCCCTGATTTTTGATGATATCATCGATACCGGCGGCACCGTCTTAAAAGCAGCCGAAGCCCTTTTGTCACGAAAGGCAACCAAGGTATTGGTCACCGCTACCCATCCGGTCTTTTCTAACGACTGTGCTGGAAAGCTTGCCCTATCGGAAATTGATAAGGTTGTAGTTACCGATACCATAAATTTGCCGGCGTCAAAACGAAACAATAAAATTGAGATACTCTCGGTATCACCGTTATTAGCTGAAGCAATTGCCCGAATTCATAAAGGGCAATCAGTCAGCTCCCTTTTTGTATGAATAAATTCAATTCTTAGGAGGAATATGCAATACACAATTAAAGCAGAAGCAAGGACAACCATTGGGAAGTCGGCGAATCGAAGTTTAAGAAGGAACGGTTTGGTTCCAGCGGTGATTTACGGTCGAGGTGAAGAACCGCAGAATCTCGTTATAAACGAAAAAGAATTTTCGCGTCTTCTTGAAAAAATTAAAGGGCATAGCCCAATCCTCGATATGGAGCTTGCGGGAAAACCGATAAAGTGTGTGATAAAATTAATCCAGCGCAATCCGATAACACTTAATCTATTACATGTTGATTTTCAGAAAGTCCACGCCAGGGAGAAAATCTCGGTCGCGGTGCCGATAATTTTGAAAGGGTCTGCTCAAGGTATCAAAGCGGGTGGAATTTTAGACCATCGCTTGCGAGAAATTCCAATTCGGGCAGAAGTGGACAAGATTCCCGAGCATGTTGAGGTCGATATAACTGAACTCAAACTTGGGCACAGCATCCATGTTTCCGATTTAAAACTTGAGGGAGTAGAATTTACCCTTCCGGCTGATACCACAATCGTTTCGGTCCTTGCCCCGCGTAAAGTCGAAGAGGTCGTAGCTCCGGCTGCCGCCGCTGCCGCAGAAGAGACAAAAGAACCCGAAGTGATTACCGAAAAGAAGAGAGAAGAAGCGGTCGAAGAAGGAAAAGAGAAAAAAGCAGCCGAAAAAGCGCCCGAGACTGAGAAAGAAGCAACCGCCAAGAAGGAAAAGAAGTGATTACAATAATTTACTCAAACCTCGCATTAAAGACAACGGTTGGATAAGCATAGGGGAAAAATCAAAAAGCAGAGGTCAGAAGTAATTGGTCTGTTTTGCGCTGGGCAATCCGGGTAAAAAATATGCACAAACTCGCCATAATATCGGTTTTATGGTAGCCGATGCCTTGGCTCAAAAGCTTAAGACAAAGTTTAAAAGTGGCGGTGATTACCAGTGGCTATCAAAAGAGATTGACGAAAAGGAAATTATTGTCGTGAAACCCTTACTTTATATGAACAATTCCGGTGTAATTGTTAAAGAATATTTGGCTCAGAACCAAGATGATTTCACTGTGGTTTGTGATGATTTCGCTTTGCCTTTAGGTAGAATTCGAATCCGGGAACGGGGCAGCGATGGTGGGCATCAGGGACTTGCTTCGATCATTTATCATTTAGCTACCAATAATTTCCCACGCGTACGCATTGGTATTGGTAATCCTGTCCCAGAAATATCTCATAGCGAATATGTGCTCGCTAAATTTACCAAA
>JAOUPE010000031.1 GCA_029880025.1 Caldifarciminota bacterium | reverse complement strand
TTGCCTTACCAACATAAACAATCTTGCCCCTTTGGTCCTTTAATAAATAGACCCCAGGTCGTTCCGGTGCCTCGTCGAATCGACCCTTCATCGATGAGACCCGATTCGGGAGGATTTTGTCTTTAAGCATCATTAATATTATTAGCTAACAGGTAAAGATGTCAAGAAAACACTGTAAACGAAAAAAATCATTCAACACTGAAATACACCGAAAAGAAGAGATAAGCGATGATTTTCAGTGTTGTTCAGTGGTAAGTAATTTTTTAGCAATCTCACTATGGGAACCATTTTAACGGCTTTGAATAATAACTTAGAATTTACTCTTGACCCACTTAATATTTTCGGTTAATTTAGTTTGTATAAGCAAATAAAATTAACGATTAAGGAGGTTTTATGAAGAACTTATTATTATTTGCTTTATTACTCTTACTGGTCACTAATCTTTTTGCCCAGGTCGACACGGTCTGGGTAAGAAGATGGACGAGCCCCGGATATGAATCAGATTGGGCTTATGCGATAGCAGCCGATAATTTAGGCAATGTCTATGTTACCGGAAATAATGGTTTTGGTAATTATAGCCAATGGACAACAATAAAGTATACAGCCGATGGCGATACCGCCTGGGTCAGATATATCAATAACGGAAATTATAACGAACGGGGAAATTTAATTGTAATCGGACCATTCGGTAATATCTATATCACCGGCTACACGATGAGTTCAGGTGACGGTGACTATTATACTGTTAAGTACCGACCAAATGGTGATACGGCATGGACCAGAAGATACAATGGTCCTAATCCGACCGATGGTTATGATTTTGCCAATGTCATAGCGGTTGATGAAGAGGAAAATGTCTATGTCACTGGCTATAGCCAAAGTGCCAGCTATGACTTTGACTATGCTACAGTCAAGTATGATTCTTCCGGTGTTCAGCAATGGGTGGCAAGATATAATGGTTCTGGAAATGGAACTGACCATGCCGAAGCAATAGCGGTTGATAATTCCGGTTATGTCTACGTTACCGGATATAGTAATCCTTATAGTTCTGGCACAATTTATGACTATGTTACAATAAAATATAATCCGACCAATGGCGATACTTTATGGGTTAGAAAATACAATTATGCGGATAGTTCTGATGCGGCATTTGATATTGCGGTGGATGGTTCGGGTAATGCTTATGTCACCGGGCGTAGTAAGGGGCTTGGTACCGGCAGCGATATTGCAACCATCAAATATTACCCGAATGGCGATACGGCATGGGTACGCCGATATAACGGACCGGTCGGTAATGGTGGTGATACTGGCTATGGAGTTGAAGTTGACGCATTGGGTAATGTCTATGTTGCCGGTTCAAGTGCCGGGGTCGGCACCGGGACCGACATTGTAATGATTAAGTATAACTCTTCGGGTGAAGAACAATGGGTAACAAGATATAATGGACCCGCGAATGGGACTGACGCAATTTATGACGACGGTGGAGGAAAATGTTTGAAGCTTGACCAATTCGCTGATGTCTACGTTGTAGGATATAGCATGGATAGTGAAAGCACAAGAACACGACAAGATTATCTTACTATTAAGTATAACTCAGACGGTATCGAACAATGGCATGCTACTTATAACCATTTAGATTCATGTATTGATGTTCCCACGGCAATAGCTGTTGACAATTCAGGTTATATTTATGTCACCGGACGGAGTCAAACCGAACCGGTATCTTATATTGATTGGGCAACGATTAAATATAGGCAAACACCTGGGGTAGAAGAACGCTCTACGCTTAAAGCTTTACGCTCGACACCAGAGATTTATCCGAATCCGGCAAGGTCCGTTATTCGTGTCCGTGTTCCGTATGTAGGAGCGACTTCCCTTTCCCAACAGTCGGGGTCAGGAAACCCCTCCTACAAAAAAGAAGAAATGAACCTTAAAATTTTTGATGTATCGGGAAAGTTGATAACAGAAACAGAAATTTCTTCTCCCGAAACACAAATATCTTTGACCGGAATAAAGCCTGGTGTCTATTTCTTGCAGTTAGGAACCGAAACAATGACGAAAAAGTTCATTGTTTCAAAATAAGCTTCAGCTAAAAGTAATTTTAAATAAAGCACAAACTTAGGGAGGTTATATGAAGAAATTTATATTAATAGTTTTACATTTGTTGTTTATCACTTTTGTCTTTGCTCAAGTCGATACCGCCTGGGTCAGAAGATACAATGGTGCGGGCAATAGTTTTGATGAGGCTTACGCTATCGCGGTTGACAACCAAGGTAATGTCTATGTTACTGGTGCAAGTTATGGTTCAGGCACCCAGTATGACTATGCCACAATTAAGTATAATTCAGCTGGTGAAACCCTATGGGTAAGAAGATATAATATTCCTGGAATCGGTTGGGATATTGCTCAGGATATTGCGGTTGATAATCAAGGCAATGTTTATGTGACCGGATATAGCTGGGGTTCAACTGAGTATAGATATGACTATGCGACAGTCAAGTATAATTCCGAAGGTGTCGAGCAATGGGTTAACCGATATAATGGAATAGGAGATGATTGGGATTGGGCTTTTGACCTTGCAATCGATAATCAAGGTAATGTCTATGTTACCGGAACGAGTGATTCTATCCAAAGCTCAAGCATCTCGGATAATGGTTATGTAACAATTAAATATAATACTGCTGGTGAAACATTATGGGTAAAAAGATATGATGGACCAATAAGTGAGGATTTAGCGTATGCAATTGCGGTTGACCAAGCAGGGAACGTCTATGTTACCGGAGAAAGCCAAGGTCCTCTCAGCCCTTGGTATGATTACGACTATGCAACCGTTAAGTATAATTCAGCTGGTGAAACCCTATGGGTAAGAAGATATAATGGTCCAGGAAATCGTCAGGATGGAGCATATGCTATTGCGGTTGATGAAGCTGGTAACGTCTATGTTACAGGAAGAAGTAGACCGGATAGTATCAATGTTGAAGGTTATGATTATGTCACAATCAAGTATAATCCCGAAGGAGTCGAGCAATGGATAGCAAGATATAATGGTCCACGCGATGATATGGATGAAGCGTATGCGCTTGCGCTCGACAATCAAGGAAATGTTTACGTGACCGGATTAAGCAGTGGTATAGGCACGATGTGGGATATTGTAACGATTAAGTATAATTCAGACGGTGATAGCGTATGGGTAAGAAGATATAATGGTCCAGGCGATGGTCCGGATGTGGGTAATTGTATTGCGGTTGACGAAGCCGGTAATGTCTATGTGGGTGGATATGGTTATAATGAGAGCACCTATAAAGACTATTTAATAATTAAATATGATTCAGATGGAGTTGAACAGTGGGTATTCTTTTACCCAGGACCCGGAAGTTTTGATGACGAGGTTTATTCGATGGCGCTGGATGTTTCGGGTAATGTCTATGTGACTGGTTATAATCATGGCGTAGGCTCGGATGATGACTTTTTGACCATCAAGTGTGTTCAAACCGGGGGGATGGAAGAAAGCAATACGCATAACGCTTCGCGCTTAACCTTAGAAATTTTTCCGAATCCAGCGAACAACGTGATACGAGTCCGTTCTCGGTTATTCGGGAAAGAATCTGAACATCTAAAAATCTTCGATGTTTCTGGAAATTTAATAAGGGAACTAATAGTTACTACACCTGAAGTGAACTTATCTTTGAAAGGAGTAAATCCTGGTATCTATTTCTTACGAATTGGGACGACAATTAGAAAGTTTCTGGTCGTGAAATAAAGGAATAAATTTTTAATAAAATTTAAAGGTAGCCGCACCCTTTAGGGTGCGTAAGTTTGGGAATTCTCAACAGTTTGGTCGCAGGCTAAAGCCTGCGGCTACCTATAGCTATATCAAAACTTAACAATTAAACCAACCTTTTCTCTGGACAGTTCATAATATTTGCTTAATAATTGTTATAGAAAGGAGTAATTATGAAAAATTATTTCATATTTGTCTGTTTTGTCTTTGTTTTGCTCGCGCCTGAAGTATCCGCTGAATCGGTTTGTCCTTTTGCCGAACCAGTCGTGCAATACATAAACGCCAACCACAACAAGACAATTAATGATTTTCTTTCTAATGTAGATTCTAATTATACAAGGATTGATATTGAACCTGGGATACTGCCTGAAGGTGATTATTTGGGATGGGTAACCTTTACTAAGGATGGCTCAAGAATCCTTTTGACCAACCGAATGACCGATAATGTTACGGTCTTTGATTGGCAGACGATGTCAGTCATCACAAATATTGATGCTGGTGATTATCCGGGCGGGATTGCGGTCACTGATTCTTTTGCCATTGTAGCTTGTGCGTTCAGCGATGAGATATATATAATCAATCTTAATGACTATTCAATCGATACGATTTTTCAGTTGCCAGCCGGACAACAACCCTGGGTTATCCGAATTAGTCCAGATGGCAGAAAAGCCTATGTTTCCTGTGACATCAGTAATACCTGTGAAGTTTTTGACTTAACCACAATGAGTCATACAATGACGATTAATAATTTCCCGATTTATCTGGCAAGCTTTGGCTGGATCTCGGAGAATGGACGTAATTCGGTCACTTTTACCAATTTTGAAATCACACCGGATGGCAACCATTTAATCGTAAGCAATGGTCTTGATACGGTGTTTTTCTTTAATACAACAACTGGTCTGGCTGAAGATACTATTATCGGTATTCCGAGTTGTCCTTCAATCAATTTGTCCGGGGATAGCACCAAGGCAATCGCAATCAGTTTAACCAATCCAGGGATTGTTCATCAGATTGATATTGCGACTCGAACTGTGACCAGCAGTGTTACTCTAACCGGTTATCAAATAAGCATGGCTTTGGAAGCAGGAGTAAACCGGGATGGCTCAAAGGCATTTGTTGGTATCAGTAATAATAGTAGTGCGATTGTTCGGTTTGCCACATCTGATTTTATAGTCTTCACCGAGACTTATACACCATTCTGGATTGGTACTTCACCTGACCACAGCTTAGCGATAAGCGGACAATATAATTTTTCCATCGTTGATTTCGCAACCGAAGCAGTGCTTGGACAGTATAGTGGTAATACACAATACCGTGGTGCAGTTTCACCATTAGATTATCGGGTGATAGGCTTTGACCCTTACCGTCATGAAGGTTTATACTTCTACGATTATACAACACCAAGTGCCCCGAATTATCGAGGCACAACCAATGCCGGCTTAGAACCAGAAGGCGATGCTTCGAGAAGAGTAGCAATAACTCCAGATGGGACAAAGGCAATTGTCACCAATGTCCTTTCGGATAATGCCACGATTGTAGACCTTAATACCTATACGATCGATACAATCATTGATATTGGTGATAGGGTTCAAGATGTTGCAATCACTTCAGATTCACGCTGGGCAGTGGTTTGTGCTTTCAATACAAATTCAGTAAAGATTATTGACCTCGATTCTAACATAGTGGTTGCCGATGTCCCAACCGGTACCCGTGCTGGTGTGGTTTCAATCAGTCCGGACGACCATTATGCCTATATCGGGAACATTCAGGCAAATACGGTCTCTTTTGTCGAACTGGCAGGTCGAGCCAGTCAGGAAATTGCCGAGCTTGCTTGTGGTGTAATCGGTGTGGTCTGGGCAGCTTATGGTGTGAGCAGTGATGTTAAGGTGAGTCCATCCGGTGATTATGTGCTGGTTGCCGCATCATTTGATGACCAGGTAAAGGTGATTAATACTCATACGCACAGTGTTACGCCATTACCGGTTGGTGATTTTCCGATTCAGATTGCTTTTGACAGCACTGGTCGCTTTGCTACGGTTACTAATGCCTTTAGCGATAATTTCTCATTAATTTATGTTGATGGTGAGACATCTTATGTGATTGGAACTTATCCTTGTGGTGATTATCCTTTGCGACTTGATTATAACAAAGTGCTCGACCAAATCGGTATCGGTCATTACAACAGTAAGACGGTGGTTAATATCAATCCGAGAACCGGCAACATCATTAGTACCAATTCTTATGAAGGTTATGGAAGTCTGATTCAAGTTCGATTTGACGAATTGGGTGAACCGATTGTTTTGACATCAGCGGTCACTGGCGCGCCAGGTCATATTCATCGTGGTGAAGAAGCTATCGTATTACCAGCTGGTCCTTCTTATTTTGACTATTGTCCAGCAGTACAGAAGGCAGCGGTTGTGATGCCTGGTCCAGACTATTTGACCGTAATTGACTGGAGCGGACCAGAAGTAAAAGAAGTTATAAATATTCCTCTTACTAATAAAAAACCGCTTTGTGAAATCCGCCCTAACCCTTTCTATGATAAGGCAGAGTTTAAGTTGAATTTATCGCCGGCAAAAATACGGAACCAAAATCTCACTTTAAAAATTTATTACGCCAATGGTAGATTGGTTAAATCTTTTTCACTTTGCACTAAGCACTTTGCACCAAACACTGCCCTATTCTGGGATGGTTCTGATTCGAAAGGCAATCTGGTCAAACCCGGTGTCTATTTTGTCAGGCTGAAAATTGGTTCGGTCAGTTCGACTAACAAAGTTATTTATACGAGGTAAATTTAAAACAGACTGAGATTCCTGATATTGAAGTCATACTTCAATAATCTTGGTTAAGCGATATGAATGAAGAAGATAGATAAGCATTGTGTCTTCTGAATTAATCCGTTGAATTAAAATGAAAAACCTGCAGCAAAATGAGGCAGTAAAGTCAAGTAAACTATTACCCGTTATCCAAAATGGCAAGTATGGCTATATTGATAGGACAGGAAGGATTGTAATCAATCCACAATTTGATTTGGCAAGGCACTTTTCTGAAGGTCTGGCACCGGTAGCGATTAACGGAAAGTGGGGCTATATTGATAAGACTGGAAAGATTGTAATAGAGCTAAAGTTTGATGGAGCTTTACACTTTTTCGAAGGACGGGCACGAGTAAATATTGGCGGTCAAATAGGGAAGTATGGTTTAATAAGAGGCGGAAAATGGGGTTATATTGAACGGACTGGAAAGATTATAATCGAGCCGCAGTTTGATTGGGCTTTGAACTTTTCCGAACGCCGCGCAGCAGTAGAGATTAACGGAAAGTGGGGCTATATTGATAAGACTGGAAGATGTGTAATTGCTCCACGGTTTGATTTAGCTCGGCACTTCTCCGAAAGTCTGGCACCAGTAATGATTGATGCAAAGTGGGGTTATATTTCTAACACCGGTATATATTTAATCAAACTACAGTTTGATTTGGCAAGGCACTTTTCTGAGGGTTTGGCACCAGTAATGATTAGTGGAAAGTGGGGCTATATTGATAAGACCGGGCATTATGTTATCAATCCGCAATTTGATAATGCTTTACACTTTTCCGAAGGGTTAGCAGCAGTAGAAATTGCTGGAAAATGGGGCTATATTGACCAAACCGGAAAGATTATAATCGAGCCGCAGTTTGATGTAGCCTTGTACTTTTCCAAAGGGAAGGCACGGGTTAATATTGGGGGTCAACTGGACAAATATGGTATCATTAAAGGTGGAAAATGGGGTTATATTGACCGAGACGGAAAAGTATATTTTGGAGTTTACTGAATGTTCGGTTTAAATTTGGTTTTATCGGCGAGACATGTGTCAATGCCTGCCCGACCCACGCTTTAAAATTGACCCTTGGTTTTAATGATGGATTTAAAGAACCTTGAGAAAAAAATAATTTATCTAAAACTTGCTCAGTTCTTTATAAAAGATTGTAATATAATTCAACCTAAAATCGCGATATTATTTCGCCTATTTTTTTAATTATCAGTCACTTATGTCAATTTTCGCTTGAGTAGGGTGTATCACTTAGTCCGAATCGGGCAAAAGACTTAGACACGAATATATGCTTCGGCATTTTTATTAGAAAAGTATACTATTAGACTACTTTTTACCGAGTAAAAAATTATCTTAAGTTATTAATTTGACCGGGCTTATTCCTATTTACTGGTAAGGAGGGGGTATTGCCTAGGGGGTAGCCCCCTAAGCAGCTTAGGAGGTAGCCTACAGAGAAGCTTCCTTAGCCGATTAGGGAGTGACCTCAGGAGTCGCTTACTGGGCTGCTTTCCGGGCTGCTTAGGGGGTTGCCTGGGGAGTTACTTAGAGATTAGCTCAGGGGATTACTTAGGGAGCCTTCTACGGAGCGACCTACAGAGTCACTTAGGGTATTGCTTAAGGAGTAGCTCTGGTAGCAGTTCACCATACCCTCCTTAGTGGCATCCCTCAATTTTTGAAGTCAACTTTTTGGCTCTTAAAAATTTGTCTTGACTTATCCTCAGAAATTTGGTGTATTTTTAAGTCTTTATTTAAGATGAAAATATTGCCAGGACCATTATCAAAAATTGAAACAAATTCGTCAGTTCTTGACAGTTGGAATCGGCAATTGCCCATCACGGAAAGATAGAGTATGAAACCAGATATTAACGAGCCACAACTCGAACCGATTTTTCGTCCAGAGAAGAAACAAGGTGTTAATAAAACAGGACGGATTGTAGGTTGGATATTTTTTGTCGTGGTGTTAGCGGTTATCTGCTTGGTACTTATCCGTCGGTTTCGAGCCGGGTTTATTCAATACAAAATAGTGGAGACAGAAGAACCAACCCTTCAAGTGGAGCAGGATTCGGTGGCTGAAAAGTATATTAAAAAACGGACGGTTAGGAGAGCGGCGCAAGGTTATCAACATTCTGATGTCCAGAAGGCATTAAATATAATTATCGAAAACCATCGGGCAAGTGTTATTCTCTGGGAGCGGGCGCAGAAAATGTTACCAGCCGGTGAAGCCAGTATGACCAGAGAAGTTGCTCAAAAGGCATTGGAACGGTTGCAGCCAGTATTTGTATTATTAGACAGCGTTAATTTAAAAATAGCCGATGCAACAAACAAGGCAGGATTGATTCAGATTGCTTCTCGTCAACCAGTCGATGAGGCATATAAATTAAGCAGACTTTATGTTGAGGTTAAAAAACTCATATCCATTATGCAGGAATATGCAGGTTACATCAGGAAATACTTTGAGACATGCCAAGCTGCTCTAATTGCTGTGGTTTCTCGAGACCCTAACGAATATGACGTAAAGATAAATGTTATTAATTACTATGACCGAAAGATTGTGGATTGCCAGGATTTGTTGAAGCGAAGACTTACCGAAGTGGAACAAGCAGCAAGTGAGCTATTTCGAAAATCCGAATGAGGAAACGTACTCAGAATTTCATCTTGGCTTGTAAGATTTTTTAGATTATTTGATAGTTTTTAGTCTCAGTTCATGCTTTCTTAGAAACACTCAAAAAAGTATTAATAACTAACGAATTCGGACTTTAATAGTTCTTCTTTACAAATAAGACCTTTTAAATAAAATCAAGATGGAGGTATTATGTTACCGTTAATATTTTTATTAATCGGTGCTGATTTTCCAATCAGCACTGCACCTAGTTATACCGGATACCCTTCGGTCTGTTATGCCAATGACCAGTACTATGTATTCTGGGTTGACCAAAGGCAATATCCCAATATGTCAATCTATGGCGCGCGGGTAACAAAAGATGGCACAGTGCTTGACCCGAATGGCGTAGAACTTTATACCGATAGTGCTGGTTACCGGTGTAGTGCTGCCTTTGACGGAACGAATTTTTTAGTTGTAACCAGAAATCACTGTTGAACTAAAGGTGATTTAATCGGAGTGCGTGTCACTCCTAATCTTGATACTATCAATTCATTTGAGATATGTAATCCGTCAAATCCTGATTTTATCCAAAATGATCCGGCAATATGTTTTAATGGCGAAAATTATGTCTTAGCCTGGGCTGATGAGAAGAATGGTGTGCCTAACATATTTTATACTACAGTTACAAGAGTAACTCCACAAGGTGTGGTGCTTGATACTGGCGTATGTGTTTCAACTGGCTCAGGAGTTTCTGAATACCGTCCTAATATGGCTTGTGATGAAGAGCGCTGTTTTGTGGTTTGGTATAAATCGAGTAGCGGTATTTTTGGTCGATTTGTCAACCAAGAAGGTCAACCTGAAGACGATGTTATCACAATTGCCACCGGCTATACCGGTGGACCAAATCTAGGGTTCGATGGGACAAATTATCTGGTGGTTTGGTTTACTGGAATTTATCCTGACCTTGAGATTTACGGTCATCTTGTATCGCCGCAAGGCACACTTGTCGGCAATGTTATCAATATTGCGCTTGGTAGTGGTTGTCATCGCTGGGCTGATGTAAAGTTTGATGGCACGAATTATCTGGTGGTCTGGCAGACCGGAGATAATAATAGTGGTCAGATAATCTATGGACAATTCATCGACACTAACGGTTCGTTGATTGGAGAAAATTTTAGAATCTCGGACAATACTGATAATCGACGCTGGTGGTCGGCTTTAGCTGTTTCAGACACAAACTTCCTGGTGACCTGGGGTCAAGGAACAACTTCTGATATCTGGGGTAATATTGATGTGTTTGTAACTGGTATTGAGGATGAGACAGCAAAGAATATCTATG
>JAOUPE010000030.1 GCA_029880025.1 Caldifarciminota bacterium | reverse complement strand
AATGACCCTTACTGGCAGACCGCAACTAATGTTTCAGCAACATTTTATACTCTTGATACCAGTATTACATTTCTCAACTCAACCGCAACATTTTCCGATATTCCAGCCGGCACCGCAAGAAATTGTTCGGCTGACTCGATTGTCTTTTTCGTCCATTCCAATGCGGTGCCGCATCGGATAAGATTTGCCATCACCAAAAACTCAACACCATCCAGTTATGATCTGGATGAACAAATAATAATACCGGTCGGTGCACCGAGAGTGATTTTGGTTGACGACGATGATTTTGATTCAGGCACGAATGATGTGGCAGATTGGTATAAGCATGCCTGCGATAGTTTAGGAGTGCTTTATCGGCTCTGGACCGTTACAAGTTCGGGTTCACCACCGCTTGAAACATTGAACAATTATCCGGTAACCATCTGGTTCACCGGTATCGACAGCACCCAAACTTTAACCAGCACTGACCTCTCTACCCTCAGTTCTTATCTTGATAGTGGGCACAGTCTATTCTTGTGTGGTCAAAATCTGGGACAAGATATTGGTACTCAACCTTTCTATGCTGATTATTTGCATACCCGTTATATCTCTAACCGCATAACGACCGGTTATATCCCCAAGGCGGTTGGTATTACTAATGACCCGATTGGCTACAGCGATTTAGATACTTTGGCTTTGATGGGTTCAGGCGGGGCTGGTAATGCTCGTTCCATGGACGGTATTACACCATTAAGTGGTGGAGCCGGTAGTCATCATTATGTAACAAATCCTGATACCATTTATGCCGGGACACACTATTCTGGAACTTATAAAGTTGTCTATTTCGGTTTTCCGTTCGAGGCGATTGCCGGCAATCCAGCCCGATATACTCAGAAGTGGCAGATACTGGCAAGGATTCTTACTTTCTTTGGCGAAGGGTTACCTGGAACCAAAGAGGAAATTGGAATGACTTATAATCCGATTCTGATTCCTTTTTCTATCGCACCTAATCCATTCCGAAACCAGACGACAATTCGATGGCAGATGGCAAACATTCGAAATTGTCAGCTAAGAATTTATGACGTAAAAGGCAAACTCGTCAAATCTTCAAATCTATCCAATATTCCAACCCAATCGTTTACCTGGAATGGCAAGGACAATATGAACCGAACCCTACCGGCCGGCGTTTATTTCTGTGAAGTGAAGAACGAGAATGTAACGCTTAGTGGTAAAGTGATGCTTCTAAAATAAGACAAAAAAGGGAAACAGTCACCCCGACCTCTTTTTCGAGAAATTGAGAAGAGGTCGGGGTTTAAGTTTTAAAAAATAATGATTATCGATTACTTAGAATCGGATGAGAGTTTTGGCTGCCTGATGGTTTTAATAAAAACGTATAAATAATTAATAAAAGATAAAACAACCGAAACCAGAACCGCAATCACCAGATAATGTTTGATTTGCTCAAAACCTTCCAAATCCAGAGTATAGAGAACCATGAGTACGGCAAAAAGAAACCCGGCAATTTTACCCATAAAATTTGAGGATATAATATTTTTCTGACTATTCGCAATAACCGAACCTCCGATAACAATCAACAAATCACGAATAATTACTGCACTCGCAACATAGACTGGTAATCCCCGCACCAGGACTAAAGTAACAAGGATTGTTCCTACCCAAATCTTATCAACCAGATGGTCGAGCAGTTTTCCGATATTGGATACCAGGCTAAGCTTTCGTGCTAAGTAGCCATCTAAGGCATCGCTTATCCAGGAAATCACCATCAGTATCAGGGCAGTGATTGATTGATTGGTCGCCAGGGCGAGTAGAATCAAAGGCAAAAGAAAAAGCCGGGAAATACTCAAGAAATTGGGCAGGGTGATGACTTTACCTAACTCGATGCGGTTTGACCGGTTCGCCTCGCTGTTTGAAAAATCTGATTGATTTTTATCCGACATTGGCAATTAAGTTTACGACCGCAATGATAGGAAAGAGAATTGCATCATGTCTTAACTTCTTTTAACAATTCCTGGGCATGGCTCAGCGTCTTCTTACTAATTTTCTCGCCGGCAAGCATCCGGGCAATTTCATTCACCCTATCCCTTTCGGAAAGTCGTTCGATATTGGTGGCGGTCCGACCGCTTCTGGTTCTTTTGGTAACCAGGTAATGAGCGCCGGCATATTTTGCAATCTGAGGCAGATGGGTTATACAAATCACCTGCCGGGTGCGGCTTAATTCAAACAGCTTTCTACCCACCGCATCTGCCACTCTACCGCCAATCCCCAAATCAATCTCATCAAACACCAGGACCGGTATTTTATCCGAAATCACTGATTTCAGGGCTAACATGATTCGTGATAGTTCACCGCCCGAAGCAATCTTTCTCAACGGCTTCGGTTCTTCTCCAGGGTTTGCCGAAAATAGAAATTCGACCTTATCAATCCCGTTTTCATCCAGGCGATAACGTTTGCCCGAATCTTCATAAATACCGGCTTCATCTAAAACCGGCTCGATTGCCGCAACAAAGCGGGCTTGTGCCATTCCCAGTTGTGATAATTCTCGCTCCAATCTCGCCTCGATCCTTTTCTTTGCCTGAAGACGGGCACCGGATAACTCTTTAGCCTTCTTGACTAATTCGCTGCGTTTAGTTTCTAAGCCCTGGCTGAGCTCAATGATTCGGGTCTGGTCAATCTCAAGCGAACCAAGCCTCTTTGCCAAATCTTTTTGTAAAGCCAGCAGTCCTTCGATATCTCGGTTATACTTTTTTTGTAATTTTTCGATCAGGAAAAGTCGTTCGTTAAGGGCTTCTAATCGTTGGGGCGAAAACTCGATGCGGTCCCGATATTTGACGATCGTGCGCCAGAGCTCATCGATTATTGACCGCGCCGTGTTCAATTCCTTGACTGGCTCGGCTAATGAATCATCAATATTGACGAGTTCACTGCCCCGCCTTTGTAAAATGTCGAACTGCTCCAATATCGACCCCTCGTTTTCCGACAGCATCTGGTTTAATTCCTGGGCAAGCCGATGTCGCTGTTCGGCATTTTCTAAAAGAATCTTCTCTTTTAAAATGGATTCCCGCTCACCGGGTTTAAGCTGCGCCGAAGCGATTTCTTGATGCTGGTATTGGTCAAGCTCTTGCCGTTCTTTACGCTTTTGAATCTGCGCCCTAAGATTTTCCAGTTCTGCCTTTTGGCTTTGATAACGTAGAAATCTTTCACTCAGGTCCTGGCGCTTCGGCTCAAGATTAGCAAAATCATCGAGCAGTTGTTGATGTGATTCGATGCGGAGCAGGGACTGATGTTCATGTTGACCATGCAGGTCAACCAGATAATCACCCAACCGCTTCAGGGTGTTAGAGGTCACACTGCGGTCATTGATGTAGCAATAACTCCGTCCGTTCGCCTCGACCTTTCGACGGATCAGCATGGTTTCCGATTGCTCAATCGGGAAATCCACCGAATCAGCCAAAGACCCCGGTTTAATCATAAACGTTCCTTCGACTTCGCAAGCCGCCGCACCGGTTCTGACCATCTCGGATTCAGCGCGTTCACCGAGCAGGAGTGAAAACGCATCAATCACGATTGATTTGCCGGCTCCGGTCTCACCGGTTAAGACATTTAAGCCGTTTGGGTAATTTATTTCAAGGTCATCAATCAAGGCGTAGTTTTTTATCCTCAATTCGGCGAGCATGAAAATTAGCTATAGATTTTCGCCGGGCTTGCCGCCCCATTTCATCTTACTGCGCAGAATCTCGTAGTACGATTTATTTTTCGGTGCGACCAAACGAATTTTATGGGCTGCCTTGGTAAAAATTACTTTTTCGCCGGGCAAGAACTCCCTGCGCTCCTGACCATCCACGATAAGGATTGCCGGTTCGCTCTGTTTATCGAGTTCAACCGTCATGGTCTCATCGGCTGGCATCACCAAAGGACGAGCCGCCAGGGCATGAGGACAAAGTGGGGTGATTAAAATTGCTTCCATAGTCGGAAAAACAATCGGACCACCCGCTGCCAGCGAATAAGCGGTTGAACCGGTCGGAGTAGCAATCACCACGCCATCCGCAATGAAACGGGTAACATAACTTGAATCGGTATAAATTATTGTCTCGATTACCCGGCAGGATGGTCCCATGTTTATCGAACAATCATTTAAAGCAAAGAATCGCTCCTTTCTCAATTTTACCAACAGAACCATTCTTTGCTCCTCGCGGTGTTTAGCGCAAAGGAAATCATCCAGCGCTTCTTCCAATTCTTCGCAGGAAAATTCGGTAAGGAAGCCGAGTCCACCCAAATTTACTCCCATAATCGGTATGCCCTTATCACCGATTAACCGGGCAGCACGCAAAAGTGTGCCATCACCACCCAGGGCAATGACCAGCTGGGCTGATTTTGCCAAATCCGAACCAGCAATACCTTCATGCCCAATTTTCAAATTATCCGCCACCCCGGATTCTAACAAAGGTTCAAGACCTTTTCGTTTTAGATGGTTTAGTAATTCAGTAATGGTTTTAGCAGCCGATTTCTTTTTCAGGTTAGCAATTATTCCGATTTTCATATTTTATGACAAATTAAGAAAGGCAAATCTTATTTTTCCGGAAAGGTCGGACTCAAATCTTGCTTCTGGCTTAACCTTCATTATCAACTCTTTCTGGTCAGGGTCAATTTCTAAGGCGATCAAGCCAGCCGGTTTGAGAAATTTAACCCCCTGGGTAATTATGCGTTGAACAATCTCGAAACCATCCTGCCCCCCATCTAAACTCTTGATTGGTTCATAGTCTTTTACGGTTGGTGCGAGTAATGGAATCATGGTTCGGTTAATATAAGGCGGATTGGAAATAATACAATCGACTCGACCATAAAGAGAAGCATAATTCGGCAAATCGAATAAATCGGCTTGGATGAGTTCGATTCTATCGATAAAATTGTAAAGTTCAACATTTATTTGAGCGACCTCAAGCGCGGCTTGAGAAATATCGGTAGCGATTATTTTGGTTTTGGGAAATGTCTTTGCCAAAGCAAGGGCAATTGCCCCTGAACCAGTGCCAATCTCAATCATTAAACAGGGTGAAGACAGCTTGGCAATGGTCCGCTTAACCAGCTCTTCGGTCTCCGGTCTGGGGATAAAAACTCTTTCATCAACATAAAGTTCTAAATCCAAAAAAGCCGCCGAGTGCAAAAGATATTGAATCGGTATCCCTTTTTTTCTTTTTTGTACCAGGTCGAAAAATCTTTGCGTAGTCTTATCCGAAATCGTTTCTTCATAAAGATAAAGCTCGTATCGTTGTCTTTTCAGTAATCCGGCAAGTAAACATTCTATCTCCTGCCTGGGCAATTCATTGCTGCCCAGTCCAATCAGTTCCAAGACCGATTTCATAAATTAGATTCGATTTCGCGTTCCAGCAATGCTTCGATAATTGGGTCAATCTTTCCATCGAGAATTTCACCAAGATTGTATAGGGTTAAATCCACCCGGTGGTCGGTGACTCGGTTTTGCGGGAAATTATAGGTGCGTATCTTCTCTGACCGCTCACCGGTTCCGACCTGGCTTCGGCGCTGCGAGGCGGTCCGCGCTGCCTCTTCTTCTTTTTTCGCCTCCAATAACCGCGCCCGAAGGATTTTCAACGCCTTACTTTTATTCTTATATTGGCTCCGTTCGTCCTGACATGATGCCGTAGTACCGGTTGGGATATGGGTTATCCGAACCGCCGAATCGGTAACGTTCACGTGTTGACCACCATGACCTGAGGCACGGAAAACATCGATTTTTAAATCTTTCGGGTCAATTACCAGGTCCACCTCATCGGCTTCAGGCAGGACGGCAACCGTGACGGTCGAAGTATGTATCCGACCCGATGCTTCGGTTATTGGTATCCTCTGCACTCGATGCACACCGCTTTCGAACCGAAAGTTCTGAAACGGTTTTTCTCCCTCAACCGAAAAGATTACCTCTTTAAAGCCGCCTTTGGCACTGGGATGGGAAGAAAGGATATCGGTATGCCAACCCCGGCTCTCGGCAAATTTGATATACATCCGCATCAAATCCTGGGCAAAAAGGGCGGATTCTTCACCACCTGCCGCGGCTCGAATTTCAACGATACAATTCCTTACCCAGTCCGGATTCGATGGCAAAAGTGAAGAAAGAATTTCCCGCTGCAATGCTCGCTGCTTTTGTTCTAAAACCTGGACCTCGCTCAATGCCAAATCCTTTAACTCGGGTTCGGTAGATTTCAGCGCCAGTTCTTTAGTTTCAGCAATCTGTTCGGTTATATTTTTAAGTTCAGCAAAGCGCTTTAGAGTGTTTAGAGTATCTTTATATTCTTTTCCCAATCTTTGTGCCTCGCTTGGATTTTGGATAACTTTCGGGTCCGACAACAATTTTTCCAGTTCCAAACTTCGTGCCCGTAACGGCTCAATTTTCTCTTCTAATTTGGCGAGGTCGAGTATCATTCTCTTATAATTATTCTATCGGTTTCGGTCTTCGTCAAGATATTGATGGTTAGCTTACGGCTTGTATTCAAATTCTAAGTGCAATTTTAGATGGACCGATTTAAACTCCTGAGGCAGGGGTGGTAATTGGGCAGTGGCTAATACGGCGCGTAAACAGGATTGGTCATAAATTTTATTGCCCGAACCTTTTTCAATTTTAGCGTCGGCTATCGAACCGTCTCGCTGGATTAGGAAGAATATCATACACTTAAATTGGAAATTACTGGTCTGATAAGGATTTATCCAGTTCTCGCCAATTCTTGCTAATATCACATTAAGGTAATATGAATATTCGAATCCTTCTGCCCTTGCTCCCAAACCGGTTTTGGTCTTGACTAAGTCCTGCGCTTTGGCTTCTGGCTTTGGTTTCTCGGGCGCCGGTTTTTTAGGTTCTGGCTTTTTCGGCTTGCGCTCTACGACCGACACTCCGGGTTTCGGTTCAGGCGAGGTGAAGCCGCTAACCAGACTCACCCGATAGACCAGAGGATATGGTCTGGGCATTTTCTTCTTACTGGTCAAACCTAAAATCGAGAGAAATAGAAAAATGGTTAAGTGACCGAATAACGAAAAGAAAAATTCTTTCTTCATCCGTTTAGAAATTCTGAAACTCGATATCCTTGATTCTACTCATCGGCTGAATTCCAATAGCTTGAAATATTTCTAATCCGCCTGAGCCGGGTTAGCGGCCGGGCAATCTGGGTTCTGCCACTAAACCCAAATTTTCGACCCCGGCTTCTTTGATTCGGCCGATAACTTCAATGACCAAACCATAATTGACCCCGGCATCGGCTTGCAGATAAACCTGATTGGTATTTTTTTTCGACATCGCCTGGATTAAAGCTGAGCCGAATTCTTTTAAATTAGTCTGGCTTTGCTCAATAAAAATTTCCTGTTTTTTCGTTATCGATATAACGACCCCGGTACCAACTTTTGGTCGAGCCGCAGAAGTCCGGGGCAGGTTCACATCGACCCCGGCCCGGGTTAATGCCGCACTGATACCGGCAACGATGAATATTATTAGAAGTGTAACACTGATATCAGCCAGAGAGGTAATATTCATTTCAGATAAGGGACGCAGGTGATTTTTCACGGTTTGCTTAGCTTTGGCTGATGATTATATCTTTCCGGAAATCACCGATGATTACGGATATGAATCGTTCGATTTCGGATGAGAGGTCTTTTGTCTTTCCGACAAAATAGTTATAAAAAATCACGGCTGGTATTGCCACGATTAAACCAGCCACGGTGGTGACCAGGGCATCCGATACACCCGGCGCAATCACCTGCAGGGTAACTATCGGTATGGTTTTAATATTAATCAGAGCCGATAAAACACCCCACACCGTGCCTAATAATCCAATAAACGGGCTGACGCTGCCGACCGTGGCTAAAAAAGGTAGAAATCTTTCTACCCTTTCCAATTCCGCCGAGGCGGTTCGATTCATTGCTTCCGAGGCATTGGGTAGCAGTTGAGGCAGAAGATTAATTGCAGCCGAGGGTGATTGTGATTTACGTCGCGCGATGGTCTCAACCGTTGACACCGCGCCGGTTGCACTAGGATTGGTCAATCCCAGTTGTTTTTCTAAGTTTTCCCATTCCGTGATACCACAGGACAGAACTTTTGCCAGAGGTGAATTTTGATATTGGGTGGTTAATTTGAAAAATTGTTTGGCGGTGCGCCGATGCTGAAACAGGCTCAGAAAACTCTTGTTTTCTCGTCGAATTGCTCTGAATAATAAAATTTTCTTAATGATAATTGACCAGGCAATAACCGAAAAGAAGAATAAGACAAGTATTATAAATTTTGCAAATAAGCCGGCGCCGAGTAGAGTTTCCAGCCAACCTGTAGTGCCAGCCGGTGGGACAAATGGTTCCATTAATTTTAAGGGTTAGCGCAGATTATCCAAGCGCTCTTTAGCCAGGCTGGCTTCTGGCGTATCCGGAAAATCCTGGACAACTCTTCTCAGAGAATCCTTACCCCGGTTTCGAATTCCCATATTCAAATAGCATAGTCCAATTTTATAAATTGCGGCGGGAATTTTATTGCCGTTAGGATAATTCTTTTCAACCTTCTCAAATTCGATTAAAGCCATCTGCCATTCTTTCTTGGTGAAATAAGATTCGCCAATCCAGTATTGGGCATTGTCCGAGAGTTCGGTATCGGGAAAAAGTTTTAAATATTCTTGAAACCCTTGTATCGCCAAATCGCTATTACCACGCGTAAAGTCCAGATAAGCTGTATTATAGAGTGCGGCTGGGTCGGCAACAGCCTGCGCGCTCGCACCAGTATCGGTCTGACTACTTGATTGGGGCACACGCAAGCCTAATTTCTGACCAATCCGGGATACTCGATACTGGTTATCCTCAATTTTCGCATCAAGCTGTTCAATCTTTTGATCGATTTGTTCTAAACGATAACCAAGGTCGGCTCGCAGTTCTAAGAGCAATTCGCCTTGATATTGCTGCAGGCTGTCCAGTTTTGCTACCCTTTTTTGTAAAGAATCAATCTGGGTAGTTTGCTGCACCCACTGCCGTTTTAAACTACAGCCGCAAAAAATAAAGGAAATTGAACCCGAAACAATCAAGACTCGGAGCAGGATGATTAGGATTCGCTTGTTCATTTTGGATTCTTCAGGATGGCATGAAGAAACGGGCCACTCATTAGTGGTGCTTGACCCGTTTCTTCATACTCTTGACCATGAATTTTGCTGATTTAATTACTTTAGTTTAAACTCGCAGCGTCGATTCTTCCAGTATTCGGCTTCGATTGCTGTTACAAGTTTTTCTTCACCATAGCTGATGGTTGAAATTCGGTCTTTGCTGAGACCGAGTTTGACCAGATAGTCCTGGGCTGAATTAGCTCTTCGCCAGCCCAGTGCCATGTTGTATTCGGATGTACCGAGTGGACAGCAATGACCCTCGACTGTTATATTAACCATCGGATTACCTTTCAGTTGTTGGGAATTACCCTTAAGGATTGTTGCATCACCCATTCTGATATCTGAACGGTCAAAGTCGAAATAGATAGTTGCCAGATTTAATACTGGCTTAACTACTTCTTCGACTTCAGGGACTTCTGGTTCTACGACGATTGGTGGTGGAATCGGTTCTTCTTGTTTCACTACCTTCTTGGCACAGCCAAACGAACCGAACAGGAAGACTAATGAGATAAACAGAATCAGTATTTTGGCAGTATCTTTCATATCATCCTCCTTGGTTAAAATTTTCTACTGCCTGAGTACTCAGGTTTTGTTTTTTAATAAATCTTATAACCATCTTACAAACTTTACTTTAACCACTTTTTTTAATCTGTCAAGTGTTTATTACGAATATAATATAATCAAACCGATGTCAGCTATTGGTAAGGACTGGTCAGTCGGGGCAAGACCCATTGCCGGTAGTTTTTTCCCTTTGCTTGATTTCTGATGAAAATCATCCAGATGTTTTTTGTAATTGGTCATTAATTGTTCGATTTTAGTATTTAGCGCATCAATCTTTTCTTCCAGCATTTTTATTTGCTCGGTTTGTTTTTCCATATCCGCTTTCATTTGCGCTGGTTGCTGACAGCTCACAATAAATACAATGGCGGCTATCAAGCATAGTGCTATCAATGTTCTCATTATGCCTCCTTTCTATACATTATGGCTTGAATAATATTTATAAACCAAATTCAATCTATAATTAAAGAATAATTGCCTTTGTCCATTTGTCAATAAAAAGATTGATTTTATATCATATTTTAAAATGGAAAAATCAAGTAATATCTAATCGGATTTCCACCGTGACACTTATTGCTTAATAGACTCGGTCCAGGCAAACTCGAAGAATCTGTCAAGCACAACGCAAAGCATCATCCGATTGAAACGAGGAGAACCGAGACGCTGCTCGTCGAGTCCATCGAGCAAAGCGTGATGAAGTTTCAAAGGCTCTTAAATAAAGAAGGATTGTCAATACTGGTGGATTTTTAACCCTGCCTTTCTCTAAATGAGATATATACCCTTTACCGGATTTGATAGAAAGACCAATTCTTTTAGCCACCTCTTCTTGATATAAACCGGCTTTTTCACGGGCTGATTTTAAG
>JAOUPE010000311.1 GCA_029880025.1 Caldifarciminota bacterium | reverse complement strand
CAAAGTTCCCAAAGAGAATCTGTTGGGTAATGAAGGAGAAGGTTTCAAGATTGCGATGTTTGCCTTAGACCAGGGACGTTATACCGTGGCGGCTGGTGCCACTGGCTTAATCCGTGCCTGTCTCGATGCCTCGGTAAAATATGCGTTAGAACGTAAAACCTTTAATATCCTAATCGCCCAGCATCAACTGATAAAGGAAATGATTGCCGATATGGCTTCTAATTATGAAGTTTCCCGATTGTTATGGTTAAAAGCCGGTTGGTGCAAAAATCAGGGACTCCGAAGTACAAAAGAAACCTCCTTAGCAAAGATGTGGGCTTGTGAGGCTTCGGAACGAGCCGCATCCAATGCGGTGCAGATTTATGGTGCTTATGGTTATGCCAATGACTATCCGGTCGAGCGATTCTTTAGAAATTCAAAGGGTGCCCAGATTTACGAAGGCTCAAGAGAAATCCATAAGCTGATGCAAGCCGATTATGCTTTAGGGTTCAGGATTGATAAACCGACCCGTTGCTCTTTACCGATACCAGAAGAGGTATAAGTGAATAAGAAGGACCAGCACGAAACTATGAAAGCAGAAAAAGAGACAAAATTTCGTGGCTTTCGAGTTTTCGTGTTTAAAAAAAGGAAAGGATAAGATGCCTATTATCTATCTAAAATCCGGCGGTTTTGTTGAATGTGAAGGTTATACGATACGGGATGGCTGTATTAAAGCGGTAAACGTAAAATTTATCAAGACCGATGTCCTGGAAGAAAATTCCAAACAGCAAGAAGCAGCAATTCCACTTAATAATGTCTTGTATGTACTCCCGAAGAAGTAATTGGAAAAGCCACCCAGACTCTGAGTCCACTGAGAAAAATACCTCTGTGCTCTCTGTGACTCGGAGGCAAAATCGAATCTGAAATGGAAGCAGCCAAAAAACTCGTCCCCAAATTTTTTACCCCGACCGAAATCGTCAAGGAACTTGACCGTTATATCATTGGTCAGGAAAAAGCCAAGATGGCGGTTGCGATTGCCTTGAGAAACCGCTGGCGCCGGCAGCAGGTTAAAGGCAAGCTTAGGGAAGAGATTTATCCGAATAATATCATTCTGATTGGACCGACCGGGGTGGGCAAGACCGAGATTGCCCGCCGATTAGCCCAACTGGCACAGGCGCCGTTTGTCAAAGTTGAGGCATCGAAATTTACTGAGGTCGGCTATGTTGGTCGTGATGTCGAATCGATGGTTCGGGATTTGATTGAGATTGGCGTCGGTATGATAAAAGCCGAAAAAACGAGAAACATTAACGAACGAGCCGAAAATCAGGCTCAGAAAAAAATCATCGATTTATTATGGTCGGCAAGTGCCAAAACCGAAACTAAAGAAGAATTGAAAAGGATGTTCGCCGAAGGCAAGCTGGAAAATCGTCTGGTTGAAATCGAAGTGAGCCGTCCGGCTGCACCGTTAGTTGAAGTCTTTTCCCAGGTCGGCGCCGAAGAAGTCGGCTTGGAGATTCAGGATGCCATCGCCCAAGCCTTTCCCAAACAGACCAAGAAGCGTAAATTACCGGTAAAAGAAGCCAAAAAGCAACTCACTCAAGAAGAAATGAATAAATTGATTGATATGGATGAAGTCATATCCGAAGCCCGAGAACGAGTGGAAAATTCCGGGATAATCTTTCTGGATGAGATTGATAAAATTGTCGGCGCATCCGGCACGACCGGACCAGATGTATCACGCGAAGGTGTCCAGCGTGACCTGCTGCCGGTAGTCGAAGGCACTAATGTTTTGACCAAATACGGTATGATGAGGACTGACCATGTCCTTTTCATTGCGGCGGGTGCCTTTCATAAAGCTAAACCATCTGATTTGATACCAGAACTTCAAGGTCGGTTTCCGATTCGGGTTGAACTCGATGCTCTAAGTAAAGAGGATTTCCAAAGGATTCTGGTCGAACCAGAAAATTCATTGATCAAACAATATACCGCACTTTTATCGGCAGAAAATGTGAAACTGGAACTTACTCCTGATGCAATTTTCGAAATTGCCTCAATCGCTACTATTGTCAACGAGGCAACCGAGAATATCGGTGCCCGCCGACTGCACACCGTGATGACCGCATTACTGGAAGAGATTTTATTCCAATTACCCAATTCTTCGGTCCGCGCGGTTCGGATTGACGCCGAATATGTGCGCAGCAAACTAAAAACCATTGCAGCTAACAAAGATTTGAGCCGTTATATATTATGATGTGCTTTTATCGCAGATGGGCACAGATTATCTGCGCTCATATGTGCTTATCTGTGTAATATGAAAAAAGATTTATGTTCAATCGCTGATTTAAGTCGGGACGAAATCTATCATCTTTTTAAACGCGCCCAAACTTTAAAAGCAGAACTTAAAACCTCTCCCCAACTTTCCGGGCTGAGCGGTAAGATTATCGCTTTAGTCTTTGAAAAACCATCTTTACGGACCAGGGTCACGTTTGAGACCGCTGCTTTCCAGCTCGGCGGTAATGCGATTTACCTGAGCCCTTCGGACATCGGGTTAGGCAAGCGAGAGTCGGTTAAAGATGTCGCCCATAATCTTTCGCTCTGGGTCTCGGCAATTGTTGCTCGGACTTTTTCCCATGATACTGTTCTGGAATTGGCTCAATATGCTAAGATTCCGGTCATTAATGCGCTTTCTGATTTAGAACATCCCTGTCAGGTCTTAGCCGATTTTCTAACTATCTTTGAAAAGCGTGATGAAATCGAAAAAACCGCTATCGCCTGGGTCGGTGACGGCAATAATGTCTGCAATTCGCTATTGTTGGCATCAGCAATCTTAGGTGCTAATCTTACTGTCGCCACACCAAAAGGGTATGAACC
>JAOUPE010000001.1 GCA_029880025.1 Caldifarciminota bacterium | reverse complement strand
TACCTAAAGGTTTACCAAAAATCAAGCAAAATTTTCTTCTAAATATTTGATATTTAATTTTTTATATTTAATTTCTGTATGGGAGGGGGTATATCGCCTAGGGGGTGGCTTAGGGAGTGGCTTAGGGGGCGGGCTAGGGGGCTACTTAGGGGGCTGCCTCATAGTCTAAGGATTGCTCCAAAATGTCCCTTATTTTTTCTGCAATATAGGAAGAATTTCCCAGTCCTGGAATAGAAGAATCGAGGCTTGGAAGCCTCTCCGACAATCACTCTTCTGTTTAGGAGGAACTTCCCTCCGAATCGGGTCTCTCAGGATATTATGGGGACACTGAGTTTGTCTAAAAACTAGGAAAATTTGTAAAATCACTACTATATGTTGTGTTATTAATTGCATCAGATACTATATATATAGTAGTCACTTGCTGAATGAAGCGAGTTTTTGGACAAGCTCAGTTTCCCCAAATTCCACCAATAGTGCGGTAAAGGTATTACGATGATAAGAAGAAAGATTATAGCGTATTGCCCTGCTCACTTAAATATAAGTATCTAAATAGTTCTTTATTCTTGCTCGGTCTTCGTTTGCCTTATCGCCCTTATAATAAATCTCGATTAATTCAATTTTATCTGATTCTGGGAAATAAGCGCAGATTACCCGGATGCCCGAAAAAACACCCTTGCCCTTCAAAGAGCGACAGGTGAATTTCTTTGCCTTGTAGACTTTAGGAATTTTGCTTGGTAAATCAGTAAGTGGAAAGACTCCCTTGTTGTCAATTTTGAGTTTATGATAAAGATATAATTCTTTATTAATGAAAATTTTAAGGTCATCCTCGAGAGTTCGGAAGCGTTTAAGTAATTTTTTTAAATCTTTTTCAAATTCAGGGATTCTTTTGATTTCATAGAATATGTTCATTGTATTCTCTTACCGAATAAGGAGTAGTTCGATAGAAAACCGATTCATACTCAATTGTTTTACCCTCTTGAGTCGTAAGCCACGGAACATCATTGTGCGAATAATCGCTTACCTCTTTAGCATTCTTATCCGATAGGCGGTTTAGAACATTATCAATAATTGCAATTTCACTTGCCTTTAACTTGGTGAGGTCTGGGTTCCGTAATGGTAAATACTTGGTCTGAGGATAAGTGAAATACTTGTCTTTGACTTTTATAATCTCTTTTGCTTTAATCAGGTTTTCGACTATCTTTGCGAATTCGATTGGTGTCGGACCATATCGATTTTTGAGATAAGTAGCGCCAATTAACTGTTCCTCATACTTTTCGTAATAATCAAAGTCAATAAAATAGAGCAGTTTATAAATGACCGTTTCCCCGATATTGGGCTTAGAACCCACTTTATTGAGAACATAGAGAAAAACCTCTTTGAATTTTTCTAAATTCTTTTGCGGCACGTTAATCCGAATCTCAGGCTTTGCCTTATAGGTTTCTTTATTATCTCTAACGAACACTAACGGCGGCTTTTCCAGATTCAATAAACCATCAACCGAAATATTGAAGATATCGGCTAACTTCTTTAACTCTTCCGCACAAATCTTTCTCGCACCGGATTCGATTTGAGAAATTGTCGGTCGTGAAACACCAAACTTATCAGCGAGATCCTGCTGGCTAATGCCTAACTGCTCTCTTAATTTTTTTATTCTTGAACCAAGTGCATCCACTTTTTCTCCTTTGGTCTATTATAATGAATGTAAGATAATCTGTCAATGATTTGTTTTATTTTCTTACAAAATAAATAATTACGATTTTCCCCTAAACACCTTTTTGAAAATTACCTGCAAAAAGACATCTAATATTGATTGCGGATTGAAAATGTTCAGTTTATGCTTTGAAAACTATTCTATTACAAACTTAACTTTGTTAAGTAGTTAATAATAAAACTGGCGAGGGTTTAACCCCCGCCAGTTTTTAAATCCGCGTAGATGGTTTACTTTTTCCCTAAAAGCGCTTCGATTTTGCTTAATGCCTTTTTGATATTCTCGACCGAATTAGCGTAAGAGAATCGAATATAACCTTCGCCAAATTTACCAAAGCAGGTGCCCGACAGACAGGCGACTCCGGCTTCATTGAGTAACCGGTCAGCCAGTTCCGAGCCATTGATACCGGTCTTCTTGATATTGGGGAAGACATAGAAGGCACCCTTTGGATTTTTACAGGAGATGCCTTTGATTTGATTCAATCCCTCAACAATCACATCGCGTCGTTTCTTAAATTCGGCAGTCATCCGGGCTGGTTCATCCTGAGGACCTTTTAGTCCCTCGATACCGGCTCTTTGGACAAATGAAGCGGTGCAAGAATTGACATTGGTTTCAATCTGAGCCAGCCAATTCGCCATTGTTTCCGGCATAATACCATAACCCAGTCTCCAGCCGGTCATCGCATAGGTCTTAGAAAATCCATCAAGAATTATCAACCGGTCCTCTAATCCTGGGAACTGAACAATACTCTCAAATTTGGAATCATAGATAATTCGGGAATAGACTTCATCCGACAAGACCCAGATGTCATTATTGCGGGCAATATCGGCAATCACTTTTAAGTCATCTTTAGTCAAGACTCCACCAGTCGGGTTCTGGGGTGAATTGACGATAATCATCTTGGTCTTTTTGGTTACGAGTTTGATAAACTCTTTAACATCCAAACGGAAATCGAATTCCTCGCGCAACTGAATCGGTACTGCCTTGCCACCCATAAATTCGATCATTGACTCATAAATCGGAAATCCCGGATTAGGATAAATCACCTCATCACCATCATCGACGATTGCCATTATGGCGAATGCCATTATCGGCTTAGCACCCGGCGTCACCACCACCTGTTCGGCATTGAATTTAGTATTTCTAAGTTTTCCTGCTTCCTGGGCAATTAATGCTTTAAAATCAGGCAAACCAGCCGATGGACCGTAATGAGTCCAACCTTCATCCAATGCTTTTTTCGCTGCCTCTTTTATATTTTTAGGAGTATCGAAATCCGGTTCGCCGATTTCTAAGTGAATTACTTCTTTTCCGGTTTGTTCCAATGCCTTGGCTCGACGCAAAACATCAAAAGCGGTTTCGGTGCCTAACCGCTTCATTCTTTCGGCTAATTTAGGCATCTTGCCTCCTTCTTAACTTTTCTTGGTTTTACGACCGCGTGACTTTTTTTGGGTAAAATCGTACAGGTCTTTTGCCATCTGGGCGATGTGTTCGCCACTTACTTCAAATTCCCACATCAATTCCCAAGGCTGCCCGGATTCACCAAAACGGTCTTTGACTCCAATCATTCCCATTATCACCTTTTTGCCAAAAAGCTCTTTCGCGGTTGCAATCACATTGCTTACCCAGTTACCAAAACCACCGATTTGATGTTCTTCGGCGGTGACCACGATTCCGGCATCTAAAGCGGCTTTGACAATTGCATCATTATCCAGGGGTTTCACGGTATGCACATTTACGATTCGGGTCTCGATACCGAAATCTTCTTTCAATATATAGGCAGCTCGCATTGCCTCTGGTACTTCGGGTCCGCAAGCAATGATTGCTAAATCTTCCTTTTCGTTTTTGTAATCACTTGCCAGCACTGTTTCGAAGGCGTCGATAAAGTTTTCCTTTTCGCCTCGATAACGTATCACATTGGCTTTACCAAACACATAAGGGGTTTCTGGTCTGGTCACAATCGGCGTTGCCTCACGGGCAAATCTTAAGAATTTTGGTCCTTTCAGTTCGAACAACAGATATTCAGTCGCTTTCTGAGTCTCAAGCGAATCGCACGGCACTTCACAATGCATATTGGGCAAGCCACAAATCTGGAACAAATCTTCCAACGCCTGATGGGTTGCACCATCTGGTCCAACCGAGACGCCGCCATGAGCACCAGCGATAAAGACGTTAAAATTGCCATAGCAGACCGTGGTTCGCAACTGGTCAAGATTTCGCCCGGCAGCAAAAACACCGTAGGTTCCGAAAACCGGCAATTTCCCTTCTTTAGCTAAACCAGCCGCTAACGCAGTACCGGATTGTTCAGCAATGCCGACACTAATCCAGCGATTTTTTCGCTCGGGATGTTTCTCAAAGAAATGACTAATCGTGATTGAACCCGAAATATCGGCACCAATACAAACCACTCTTGGGTCATCACCCCGTGCATCTAATGCCCGCCCAAAGCCGAATCGAGTCGGGTCCATCTTAACCTTCATCTTATCGCTCTTGTTCCAGAAATAGTCTCGGCTGAATTTTGGCACACGCGCCATCAACTCGGCGGTTACTTTCGTTTGATAGTCATTGGCTTTCTTGAACAACCTGGCAACATCGATTTTTCCCTTTAGCCTCAACTCTTCCAACGAGCATTCCATCAGTTTTTTATATTCTTCGGATTCAGGACTGATGTCCTTTTGTGCCATCGTCTCAACGCATTCGTCTTTTATGCCAATACATTCCAGTGCCTGATAACATTGGTCTTTGCTCGGTGACTTCCCGTGCCAGCCAGCAATATCCTCCATAAAATCGACACATTTCCCTTTAGTCGTATGAGCGATGATTACGGTCGGTTTTCCCTTTATCGTCTTTGCCTGCTCCAGTCCATCGAGTATCTCTTGCATATTATGACCATCAATTTCTATGGCATGCCATTTGAAACTTTCGAATTTCTCTTTTAACGGGTCGATGTCCTGAACATCCTTGACCCAACCATCAATCTGGAGTCGGTTTTTATCAACGATGGAAACGAGATTGTCCAATTTGAAATTGCCTGCTTCCATCGCCGCTTCCCAAATCTGACCCTCTTGGAGTTCACCATCGCCATTCATCACATAGACCCGGTAATCTTTCTTATCTAATTTAGCGGCAAGGGCAATTCCGATTCCGACCGAAAGTCCTTGTCCTAAAGAACCGGATGAAATCTCAACTCCGGGCAATTTTACCCAGTGCGGATGACCTTGGTACGGGCTATGTAGTTTTCTTAAAAGAACCACCTCTTCGACATCAAAATAGCCCGCCGTGCCTAAACCTAAGTACAAACATGGTGCTTTATGTCCGGTTGACCAGATGATACGGTCGCGGTCTTCCCAAGATGGATTCTTGGGGTCGTGTCGCGCAACTTTAAGATACAATGCGGCGGTGATGTCCATTGCTGACAATGTGCCACCGGAATGTCCGGAGCCAGCCGCAGCTAACGCAACCATATTGAGGCCGCGCATAAATTTTGCCGCATTAATTAATTCTTCAACTGTATAGTCTTTTCTGATTTTTCCTGTCTTTGAATCTAAAATCGGCATCAAACCTCCTAATTAAATGATTGTGTCAATGGAATCACGATTACTTCGATAAACCCTGAAATTTGCTGTAATCGTTCTCTAAACACGGTAATCATTTCTTTGGTATTTTCTTATAATCTTCAAAGAACTTTTTGATTCCAATATCAGTGAGTGGATGTTCAACCATCTGTTTCAAAACTTTGAACGGAATCGTCGCGATATGAGCTCCCATACGAACTGCTTCAACCACGTGTAATGGATTTCGGACACTGGCAACAATCACTTCGGTATCAAATTCATAATTTTTAAGGATTTGCACGATATCGCCTACGATTTCCATACCAAAATGAGAAATATCATCGAGCCGACCAACAAACGGACTGATGAAAGTGGCCCCGGCTTTGGCAGCTAAAAGCGCCTGGTTCGGACTAAACACCAAAGTAACATTAGTCATTATTTTCTTTGCCCTTAACCCCTTTACCGCTTTTAACCCTTCAATCGACATCGGGATTTTAATCGTGATATTCTTCGGGTTCACTTTTGCCCATTCCACACCTTCTTTCACCATGCCTTCGGCATCAGTACTGATCGCTTCGACTGAGATTGAGCCGTCGACTATTTTACTGATATCACTCACGCATTCTTCAAAACTTCTACCGGTTTTGCAAACCAAGGTTGGGTTAGTAGTGACACCGTCTAAAATTCCCCAACTTGCAACTTCTTTGATTTCATTGATATCCGCTGAGTCGATGAAGATTTTCATAAAATCCTCCTTATCACCGAAATAAACCAAGGAAAGCCAAAAAATAATCTATCATCTGTTATTATCTTTTGTATTTTAATTGAGTTTTCTTGCTTCGTAGTCAATTAGATTAACAAATTTTTGGCCCTTGTCAACCCCTGCCCTTCCTAAACTAAAAAGAATTGAAACCACCGAGATAGCAGAGAAATCAGAAAAAAAATAGATAGAAAGTAAGAGCAGGGTCAACCCAATAAAAACAACTTCAGCCGTGACAAAAATCAAAAATGCACTATTTTATTGACAAATTAAATTAATTATATTATAATGTAAGTTATGGAGAAAATTGACTTTACAGCATTAGCCGAAAAGATTAAAAAATCTTGGACCCCAATCGAAATTATCCGGTTGGAAGGGTTTCATTTACTCCTTTCCCTGTTTGAGGGCACCTATCGTTTTCACAAGCATGACGCTGAGGAGTTATTTTTTGTTCTAAAAGGAACGGTTCAGGTCGAATCCAAAGAGAAAACGATCACTTTAAAAGCAGGCGAAGGTTTAGTATTACCCAAAGGTCTGGTTCACCGCTCAATGGCTAAAGAATCGGCTTTAGTAATAATGTTTGAGCGGACCAATCTGAAAACAGTATTCGTCTCTTAATCTAAGGAACTTTTCAATCGGCGACCCGCCAAACTGACCAGCTGCTTATTAATTTCAATCAAAAATCTTCAGAAGTTGTTAAGTAAGTGTTTTATTGCTTGTGATGTTAAAGTAGGTTTTACTAACTGAAATATGATTAATCTCAATCACCCACCGCTTGACGATAATGAAGATTTTGCCTAGAATCAGGCAAATCGATGAAAAATCCTAAAACCGATAGACTGCATTCGGCTCTGAATCAGGAAGTCGCTTATCATTGTTTACCAAGTGCAGAGGTTGCCCAAAGGTTAACGGTTAATCTTGAACAGGGGCTTGATTCAGAAAACGCTCAACAACGTTTTTTGCAATATGGACCAAATTCGCTTAAGCTAGCCAAACCATTTTCCCCATTTAAATTGTTCCTTGCTCAGTTCAACGACTTTTTGATAATCATTCTAATCATCGCAGCCTTAGTCTCAGGGATTTTACTGCGGGAATTAGTCGATACTATTGCAATCGCAACCATTCTTATCCTTAATGCGATTCTTGGGTTTGTTCAGGAATATCGTGCCGAGCATGCGTTAGCTGCTCTGAAGCAAATGTTAGCACCGATTGCTAAAGTATTGCGTCAAGGGTATGAGCAGGAGCTGTCCGCCGCCCAAGTAGTTCCGGGCGATATTGTTATCATCAATACCGGCGACCGAATCCCAGCCGATTGTCGAATTATTGAAAGTAAACTTTTGGCGATCGATGAATCTTCTTTGACCGGCGAATCCGTACCGGTAGAAAAGAGTATAAATCCTTTAACCAAAACTGATTTGCCGTTAGGTGACCGGACTAATATGGGTTATACCGGGACCATGGTCACTCGGGGTCGGGGTAAAGCAATTGTGGTTGGCACTGGAATGGATACCGAGATGGGTAGAATCGTCACCCTGATTGAACAACCCAAAGAGAAAACACCATTGCAAAATGAATTGAAAAAGATGGGGGCAAGAATCGCTTATATCTGCTTAGGCATTAGTTTAATCGTATTAATTGCGGGCGTATTGAAGCAGCACAGCTGGGTCGAAATGTTTTTGATTGCAATCAGCTTAGCCGTAGCGGCAATACCAGAAGGGCTGCCGGCTGCGGTTACGGTTGCATTGTCACTCGGTGTGAAGCGAATGGCAGAAAAAAATGCTATCGTGCGGCGATTACATGCGGTTGAAACTTTAGGCTCGACCTCGTTTATTTGCAGTGATAAGACCGGGACTCTAACCATGAACCAGATGCGGGTGGAAAAGATTGCAGCCGCCCGAATCGGGTCTCTCGACCCGAGAAGGGTCGATTCGACTAACAAAATCTATGATTTATCCGAAGCGCTACACTCCCATTCCCATTTTCATGAATTATTCTTAACCGCTACTCTTTGTAACGATACCAAAAAGGATATAAACGGTAAAATGATCGGTGACCCGACTGAAATCGGCTTGATTGTCGCTGCTCAGGAATTTGGAATTGCACCGGATAAAGTTGTTCATCAGTATCCACGCGTGGCGGAAATACCATTTGATGCGGAACGTAAGGCAATGTCCACGATTCATAAAGACCATAAAGGATATCGAGTCTTTGTCAAAGGTGCACCCGAAGTTGTATTACGGTTATGCAACCAGATTTCAATCGACGATTGGCACAAGATGAATGATACCTTAACCAAGGATGGTTTCCGCACATTGGCATTTGCTACAAGAACCATAGCCAGTGTTCCGTCCCAGTTAAAAGCCGAAGAAATTGAAAAAGACTTGACATTCTTAGGTATAATTGGGATGAGTGACCCGCCCCGGGACGAAGTGATAAAGGCTGTAGATACCTGCAAACGAGCCGGAATCAAAGTGGCAATGATTACCGGCGACCACAAGCTTACTGCGGAAAATATCGGACGTCGTATCGGTTTATTAGCCGACGGCAAGGTATTGACCGGACCCGAATTGGAGAAGATGCCAGATCAGGCTTTAGCCCAAGAGATTGAGAAAATCCAGGTCTATGCCCGGGTCTCACCTTTACAAAAAGTTAAAATTGTTAAGGCATTAAAACAGAGGAATTATATCGTGGCAATGACCGGGGATGGGGTCAACGATGCACCGGCTTTAAAACTGGCTGACATCGGAGTGGCAATGGGTATCACAGGAACTGACGTCGCTAAAGAGGCAGCCGATATAGTATTGGCTGATGACAATTTCGCAACGATTGTCGCTGCCACCAAACAAGGTCGAATGATATTCGACAATCTAAAGAAATTTGTCCTTTTTTTGATAAGCTGCAATATCAGCGAAGTTTTTACAATACTATTTGCCATGCTCCTGAATTTGCCTATTCTCTACCCAATTCAAATCCTTTGGATTAATCTTGTGACCGATGGATTGCCAGCTTTAGCTTTAGGAGTTGACCCAGCCGAACCTGATTTGATGGCTAGACCACCCAGAAACCCGAAGCAAGGTATCCTTACTGGTAGAAATCTGTTATTAATACTTTTCCAAGGTATGATAATGACGCTGTCGGCATTAAGTGCTTTGCTTATTGCTAATTTTGTCTTTAAAGTGAATGATTCCCAGATTCGGACTGTCGTTTTCGGGACCCTGGTTTTGCTTCAATTACTTCATTCTTTCAATTTCCGAGTTGGCAGACGATTTTATTTCTCCAAATCATTATTTGCTAATAAATACCTTTTAGGCGCTTTCTTGCTTTCGATGATTCTACAAATTTTTGTCATTTTTATCCCGCCGTTAAATTCCATATTCAAAACCGCGCCATTAAGTCTTAATTTAATTTATGTGATTCTAATCTGTTGTGGATTAGGGATATTAATAATAAATACCTTCAATCGACTGATTCATCCCAAATCTTAAATAAAAATTCATAATTTATAACCTTGTTGACATCTTGTGGTTTTTTGCTATCATCCATCCTGAAAGGAGTCCATGGACAAAATTTATAACTGTGTAGTTATTGTACTAATTACACTAATGATGGTAGGTTGCGGTGAACAAAAGACCCAACCAGTACAAAAACCGACGACGCCAGAGCAGCCTCAGTTCACGGCGGCGGTAAAAACCATAGATTCGATGTATGTAGCATCGATGAGTAAAATCGGACCTTATGCTGAAATGGGCAAACCGATGATGGAATTATTCACCTGGCTTGGTAAAAACAAGGTTAAACCAACTGGTGCGCCGTTCGGAGTCTATTATGACGACCCAATGAAAGTGAAGCCAGAAAGCACAAAATATGAGATATGCGTTCCAGTTCCAGCCAAGACCAAAGGTGACAAAATGGTAAAAGTTAAGAAATTTGGACCAGCTCAGGTTGCGGCAACCCTTTATATTGGACCGTACGACAAAGTTGGTCCAACCTATCAGAAATTAGCCGAGTGGGTTATGAATAACAATTATGAAATTGTCGGTCCGGCTCATGAATTCTATCTAAATTCACCGGACCAGGTTCCGGCTGAATCACTCAAGACCGAAATCGCATTTCCAGTTAAATCTAAAGCCCCGACTCAACCAACCGAAGGTAAGAAGTAAAATTGATGAAATTAGATTTAGTTGGTTATAAGCTGCTTAAACCTGCTTTAGGATATTTTTAAGCCAAGCGGCACTGGAGTTAATCAACCCAGAGCCGCTTTAATTTTGTCCTCCATTGTTTGTTTTTTATCTTTCCGGTCGTCAATCTTGATGGTGGTAAGCAGTCGTTTTGCTCCCTTAGCAAAGCAAACCTCGTGGATTTCCTGAATGGTCTTAAAGATTTTATCCAAATCACCTTCGATTGCAGTCCCCATCGAGGAGAGCTGGAATTTTAAGCCACTCTTTTTTATTACCGCTACCGCTTCACGGACAAATTTACTGACACTGGTAGTTTCGGTACCGACCGGCACAACACTAATATCGACAATTGCCATTTCACCTCCTTTTTATAAATACAGATTGGCATCCGAATCGGGCGCTCATCTATTCTGCTTTATCGGTGCGTATCTCCGGCTTCATTTCTTTTCCATCACCTGGTCGCAACAGACTAGATTGGTGATACCAGCTCCGGCTCTACTGACAACAACTTCCATACCACAAGTTCGGCAAAGATAAACCAGTCCCTTAATCTTAGGAACTCTTTTCTTGGCTTTTTTGGTTATCTTCTTTTTTGCTAGTTTCTTTGCCATATTTCTCACCCCCTTTCATTTTAAACTAAATTCGTATTTTTATACTTACTCATCGGTCGATTTTGGTGGTTCTGGCTCACCCCGTCCGTATGGCTTAAATTCACTTTTACCGGCACCACATTCCGGGCATACCCAATCATTTGGGAGTTCTTCAAACGGCGTTCCCGGCTGAATGTTATTGTCCGGGTCACCTTTTTCTGGGTTATAAATATAACCACAGACTGTGCATTCCCATTTATTCATTTAGCCTCCTTTTTTCTAATATAGATTCGAAATTTACCATTTTCATCTTCAATTGCCAA
Organism: Caldifarciminota bacterium; assembly: GCA_029880025.1. GTDB lineage: Bacteria > Hydrothermota > Tepidihabitantia > Tepidihabitantales > JAOUPE01 > JAOUPE01. The sequence goes on along the minus strand of JAOUPE010000001.1, from coordinate 20,384 downwards.
AAACTCATTACCAGTTGCCTCACACCAGGCTGGCATATCACTTTTAATTCCTTCGTCATCGGCTAAGATTTCCAAAACTTCACCTGGCTTGAGTTCTTTCATTTTCTCCACGGTTTTGGCAATCGGCATTGGACAATAAAGTCCAAGACAATCCAATTCGGCATTTGCTTTAATCATATTTATCCAATTTAATAATAATCATAGAAAAAGATTTATCCTGGATTGGCCGGCGTTAGCAAGGTAAGTGGCGGCACCGGCATAGGCATCGACTTCTGGAATCAAATCATCTTTAGTCAAACCCATCATGCCCATAGTGGTTGTACAGGCAACAAATTTAACGCCCAGATTCTTGGCAAGTTTCATTAATTCGGCTAGCGGTGGAAATTTCATTTCTTTCATTAATTGTTTCATCATCTTAGTTCCGATGCCTGACATGTGGAAACGGGAAAGAGGAAGATTATTAACACCGCCTTTATTAATTATACCAAATAATTTCTTCTTGAGTCCTTTAGTTCTAGACACCTTCTTTTCTTTACGGATTATATTCAAACCCCAGAAGGTAAAAAATATGACAACTTCTATTCCCATTGACGCTGCAGCAGTGGCAAGGTTGAAGCCGGCAATGGCTTTATCCAAATCACCACTGAAAAGGATGAGCGTCATTTTATCTTTCATCAGAACAAAGTTAACCCGAAAGCACTAAATCTTTACGAAGCAAGAGGCAAGAATCTTGCTCTGTTTTTCTTTGGTGGCTTTCGTGTTTTTCGTGGTTGAATCTACTCATCTCTTCGTGCCACATTTTGGACATTTATCAGCATTCTTAGGGATCGCCTCACCGCACTTTTTACAAAAAATCAATTCGACCTTGCATAATTGACAGAAGGTAGCTTCTGGCAGCAGTGGTTCATCGCAGAAAGGGCAGCGGCATTTTTTAGGCTTTTTGGTCTTTTGCACCTTGTCCCCCTTTCTTATTCATGTAATCTTCTATTGCTTTATGGAGTGCGTCCGCACCAAGATTGGAGCAATGGAGTTTATTGGACGGTAATCCGCCTAATTCCTGTGCCACCATCTGATTGGTAATTTTGAGTGCCTCTTCTATTGTTTTCCCTTTTGCCATTTCACTCACCATACTGGAAACTGCAATTGCCGCACCGCAGCCAAAAGTTTTGAATTTCACATCGGTAAGCCGGTCATTATCAACCTTAATGTAAAAAGTCATCATATCACCACAAACCGGATTGCCAACCTCGCCAATGCCATCGGCATCTTCGATCTCACCGACATTGCGCGGATTTCGGAAATGCTCCATCACTTTTTCGGAATACATTCTTCTCCTCCCTGAATCTTTTCGCCCTTCTTGAATTTAGCATATAACGGCGACATCTGGCGCAACCGCTCAACGATCGGCGGCAGTTTCGTTAGCAGCAGATCAATATCGGCATCAATATTGTCTTTGCCTAAAGTAAAGACAATCGAGCCCTGGGCTAAAGCATGGTCAATACCGATTGCCAATAGGACATGGGAAGCCTTGAGTGCCTTAGAAGTACAGGCTGAGCCAGAGGCAGCAGCAATGCCTTCGTCATCGAGGAATAGAAGCATTGCCTCGCCTTCAATGAATTCAATACAGCAACTGGCATGTCCGGGCAGTCTCTTTTCCGGATGACCAGTAAGGTAAATCCGGTCGATTTTTGTCGGCAATTCGCGAATTATCCGGTCGCGTAATCGCTGTTTGTGCTCAATTCTTTTCGGTATCTCTTTTTGTGCCAGTTCACAGGCTTTGCCCAACCCGACAATCGCGGCAACATCTTCAGTCCCACCTCTTCTCCCGCCTTCTTGGATTCCGCCTTCAATCAAAGGCATAATTCTTGTCCCTTTTCGTAAATAGAGCGCTGCCGAGCCCTTTGGACCATAGAAAGCATGTCCTGCCAGGCTTAAGGCATCAACTCCAATTTCTGAAACATTGACCGGGATTGAACCAACCGTTGCTACCCCATCCGAATGAAAAGGAATTTTATGTTCTTTTGCAATCTGACCGATTTCTTTTATTGGCTCGATCGTGCCAATTTCATTGTTGGCATGCATAATCGAGATAAGAATCGTCCCTTTCTTTATTGCCTTTTTCACATCATCCGGATTGACCATCCCAAATTTATCGACCGGAATCGTAGTCATCTCATAACCCATTTTACTCAAAGTCTTTACCGGGTAGAGAACCGAGTAATGTTCGATGGCTGAGGTTATAATATGATTACCTTTATCTTTGTAAGCCCAAGCGATCCCTTTTATTGCAAGATTATTGCTTTCTGCGCCGGAAGCGGTAAAATAAATTTCCTCGGGTTTGGCTTCAATCAACTGGGCAACTTTGGCTCTGGCATCATCGATTGCCTGTTTTGCTGGTGCACCAAAAGAATGAAAGCTCTGGGGGTTACCAAATAATTCAGTCAAATAAGGCTCCATCGCTTTTTTTACTGCGGGATGGAGCGGGGTGGCTGCGGCGTGGTCTAAATAGATTTTTGCCATTATGGTCCCAAATGTTCCAAAGAGAATTTTTTATAACTCTCAAACTTATCAAACTGCTGCATCAGGTCGTATTCAGATTTTAACAAGTAATAATGCCCACGTTCCATACCGCTCAGGTAAAAGAGCATATTCTTACCGGTTTGGTCTTGGGCACGTTTTGCCGCTTCTGAATAAAAGTCCTCGGATGCTTTTTCCGCCTCCATTGATAATTCAAAGAGCCGGGCAAGTGGCGTGTCCTCCTCTAATGCAATATTGAGTTTTGGCGCTAATCCATCCTTTGGCAGCATCAATTTCGTATCCGGGAATTCTAGGCGATAACGATTCTCTAATAACTTTCGATGTTTTTTCTCCTCTCCCTCTAAAAATTGCAATTTCTTATTCAAATCCTGATTTTCTACTTTTTTTGCTATCTTCTGATAAGCATTTATCGCATCAATTTCGGATTTTACCGCGATACCATAGATTTCTAAACTTGTTAGTTTTGGGTCAATCATAATCTTTGCCTCCTTACCTATAACTAAATCATTATTTATTCTATTTCTAAAGAGAACTCCCGCAGATTGAACCAGAAACCGGTCTTTTCGATCGCATCGATTTCGGCTTGCAATAATTCATAATGTGCCTGTTCCATATCGACCAGCCGCTCAAACATCGCTTTGGCATTCAAATCAGTACTGGTCTGGGCCTGTGCGCGATAGAATTTGATTGCCTGGTCTTCCAACTCTAAAGCGGTTTTTAAGGCGCTGAGTTGGTCTATGCCTTGTTTACCCCGGATTCTTAAATCTTTATCCTGAAGTTTTGGCACCAATTTTTCAATCGCCGATGGTTCAATCGTTACCGCTAAAAAGCATTTTTCTTTCTGGATACTGTATTCCTGTTGTTCCAAAAGTCGCATATGGTCAAACTCATCCATTGCCAGGCGCAAGAACATATTCTTGCCGGTTTCATCTTTTATCTGGTAAGCAAAATTAAGATAGTTTATTAAACCGGTCTTTTCGGCTTCTAAAGCGGTGGCTAAGGCTTTGATGACTGAGTTGTCCATTTTAACCAGATTTGGTCAGACCTTCTTTTAAAGCCTGAAGTTGACGGATATGACTCTTCTCCTGCGCCACAATTTTCGCAATCAGGTCTCGATTCTTTTCGGAAACGATTGTCATAATCTCGGTATAAAATAGCATGGTATCGCGTTCAAAACCTAAAGCAAAATCTAAGGCTTGTTCGGGTGTTTTGGCTTCTTTAACTAAATTTATTGCCTTATCCTTTCCTAAGAAGAATTTCGAATCGGTAATCGCTTTCAGATAAAGACTCATCTCCGCCCAATCATAAGGGACTGAGGCTGGACTTTCTTTTATCGTCTGATAAAGGTCAGAAAAAACTTGCTTATGCTTCTCTTCCTCACCAGCCAGAAACGCAAAAAGCTCCTTTAATTTTGCGTTATCCGTATTCTTAGCCACACCGCCATAGAATGTCTTACCGGCTTCTTCGGTTTTGATTGCCATTTCAATCACTTCCACGGCTGAATAGAAAACTGCCACATTTACTCCTTTCCTGAAATCTCTTTGTCTGGTTTCGGGTTTATTAACTTGTATTGAATTTCGGTCAATTTCACGATATGTGCCTCTTCTTCCTTGATTAGTTTGGAAATTAAGTTACGATACTTCTCACCGACCATCCGGTATAATTTGACAAAGAAGAGCATCGCATCGCGTTCAAAACCTAAAGCGAAATTTATCAATTGGAGCAGATCGTTAAATTGCTTGACCGCATTGATTGCTTTATCCGCTCCTTGAAAAAGTTGACTTTGCGCCAGAGTTTCGAGATAAGACATATCTTCGGGTTTAGAAACACCAGGGGTCTTGGCACTGAGTTTATAATCATCGTAAATCTTTTGAAAACTATTGATGTGGTCATTCTCTTCTCTGGCTAAAAATTGAAATAGCTCAGTAAGTTCTGGAGTTTGGGCTTGCTCGGCCGCGGTTTGGTAGACTGTCTTGCCGCTCTGCTCAATCTGTAGCGCGAGTTTAATCACATCTTCCGGTGAAAAACTCTTTTGCATCATCCCTCCTTAAATAAATGAGACGTAGCTAATAATCCTTCAGCACCACCGCATCGTATTCGTTCTCAAGCTTATTCTTATGTTGCTGTTCCTGTGCCACTAAGAAATCGAATAGTTGCTTAAGTTGCTTTCGCTCAACCGATGTTTGGCATTCGGTCTTATCCTTCATCAACTGCTCGGCAAAGAATGAATAAAGACGAATTGATTCTGTTTCCCGTTTGAGCGCCATTCGTAATGCTCCTGGATATTCCATATCTGGGCTGAATTGGGTATCCTTAAGAATCGAATCGAGACCCAAATCTTCAAGCTTGGTTGGTTGAAAGTTTTTTAATTGTTCTGGAGTGAGCTTTTCGAGTAATTCTTGGTGTTTCTTTTCCTCTGCTGCCAGTTCGGCAAACATCGACTTGGTTGCCGGTTTTTCTGAGCGTGCCGCAAAGACCTGGTAAAAATTAGCGGCTTGTGCCTCTCGACCGATGGCAAAAGCAATCACTTCTTTCAATGATTTAAACATCATATACCCCAATCTATAAAATCTTTTCTAAAAAGCTTAATAAAATCCTAAATCGTTGTCAAGCGGATTACCGAATTTTTAATTCTTTGCTTGACAAACCGAGCCGAATTTAATTTAATCAGTTAGTGCGCGAATCAAATTTTATCCATCTGCACAACCATACCGAATACAGTCTACTGGACGGGTCAGCCCGGATTAAGGATTTAGTGAGACAAGCCGAGGCATTCCGCATGCCGGCGTTAGCAATCACCGACCACGGCAATCTATTTGGCGCAATCGAATTTTATCGGACCGCACAAGATGTGGGGGTGAAACCAATCATCGGCGCTGAAGTCTATGTTGCCCCAACTGACCGGCGGGAAAAGAAGATTCATCCGCAAATACCCGAATCCTCGTTCCATCTTACTCTGCTCAGTAAAGACCTCGAGGGTTATGCGAATCTAATCAAACTGGTCTCGCTCGGTTATCTCGAAGGCTTCTATTATCGACCCCGAGTGGATAAAGATTTGCTGAACCAACAACATAATGGACTAATCGCCCTATCCGGCTGTCTGAAAGGTGAAATTAACTATTTTCTATTATCGGGCAGCTATGAAAAAGCGCGCGAAGTTGCAGGTACCTATCAGACAATCTTTGGCAAGGAAAACTTCTATTTGGAATTGACTCAGCTCGGACTAAAGGAAAATGACCAATCAATCAAAGGTCTGGTTCGGCTCAGCCAGGAATTAGACGTTCGGTTGGTTGCGACCAACGATTGTCATTATCTGAAAAAAGAGGATTCGCTGGCACACGATGTCCTGTTATGTATTCAGACCGGTAAAAAACTCTCGGATAAGGTTCGATTGCGATTCGAAAGCCAGGAGGTCTATTTCAAGTCACCGGAAGAAATGGCGCAATTATTTGCTGAGCTGCCCGAGGCGATAACCAATACCCGTGCGATATCGGATAAGTGCAATCTCTTACTCGATGATATTGGCAAGAAGTTCTATTTGCCGGCTTATCCCAGACCCGACGGCTTCATTTCCGATTTTGAATATCTCAAACATTTAGCCGAGAACGGTTTGAAGCATAGGTATCATCGAGTCACCCCCGCACTAGAGGAAAGACTGCAATACGAACTGTCGGTTATTCACAAGATGGGATTTGCTGGTTACTTTTTGGTGGTCAAGGATATCATCGATTTTGCCCGAAGTAAGAAAATTGCGGTTGGACCAGGCAGGGGTTCGGCGGTTGGCAGTCTTGTACTCTATAGCTTAGGAATCACCGATATTGACCCCTTACAATATGGGCTTTTGTTTGAACGGTTTCTGACCCCAGAGCGTATCAGTTTGCCGGATGTCGATGTCGATTTTGCTGACAATCGGCGGGACGAGGTGATAAATTATATCCGCGAGCGTTATGGTCAGGAGAATGTTGCCCAGATTATCACCTTTGGTACGATGCAGGCACGAGCCGCAATCCGCGATGTGGGTCGGGCAACCGATATTCCTTTGCCGGTAGTTGACCGTATTGCCAAATTGATTCCCTTTGGCACACCGCTTGCCGCCGCGCTCGCCAATTCATCCGAGCTCAAAACCTTGCTTAATACTAAACCTGAATATCAAGAACTATGTGAGATTGCCCAGAAGGTGGAAGGTCTAGCCCGGCATGCCTCAATCCATGCTTCGGGCGTAGTGATCGCACCCAGACCGTTAATGGAATTCGTCCCGCTCTACCGTTCAGCGGATGAAGATATCTGCACCCAATATGATATGACGAGCCTGGATGCGGTTGGTTTGTTGAAAATGGATATTTTAGGACTTCGTACCCTAACCGTGATTGAAGAAACCTTTGAACTTCTGCATCGACAAGGGGTTCATATCGATCGGAAAACAATCCTCTTGGATGATAAAAAGACTTACCAACTACTTCAAAAGGCTGAGACCGTTGGAGTATTCCAGTTGGAGAGTCAAGGCATGCGCGATATCCTTCGCCAATCGGTTCCGGATAAAATTGAAGACATCATTGCGGTCATATCACTTTACCGACCCGGACCTTTAGGCAATGTCGGGATCGGCGAGTTTATCAAACGCAAACGGGGTGAAGCACCGGTCAGTTATCTCCATCCTTCGCTGCGCGAAGCCCTGGAAGAGACCTATGGCATCATCGTTTATCAAGAACAGGTGATGCGGATTGCCGGTATCATTGCCGGATTCTCGCTTTCCGATGCGGATAGATTACGCCGGGCAATGGCCAAAAAAGTCCCGGAGGCGATGGAGGCGATGCGCGAATCGTTTATCGAAGGCACCAAAAAGAATCGCATTAAACCGGAATTGGCACAAAAGATTTTCGATTTGATTGCACCTTTTGCCGGTTATGGTTTTAACAAATCCCATTCGGCTGGCTATGCTTATTTATCCTATCTCACCGCTTATCTGAAAGCTAATCACCCGTTACAATTCCTTACTGCCGCTTTAAGTTGTGAGATTGGTGACCAGGATAAAATCAATAAATTTGTTAAAGAAGCGAAACGGATGGGAATTGCTATTTTGGCACCTGATATCAACAAGAGCCAACACCAATTCACAATCGAAGAAAACAAGATAAGATTTGGCTTGGGTGGAATCAAGAATCTTGGTCAAGCGGTTTGCGAAAAGATTGTCGAGGAACAGCAAAAACAGGGAGAATATAAAACGCTCTTTGAATTCCTGCGTCGCACCCGCTCCTTCACCAATCGCAAGGCTTATGAATCATTAATCAAAGCGGGTGCTTGTGACTCGATCAATCCTGACCGCAAATTCCTTTTATCCCGTCTCGATAATGAATTGGCAATGGCAGGCTCGGAACGACTTGAGTTTGCGGCACGTCAGACCTCACTATTTGGCATGGTGAAAGATGCGTCGAGTAAGGAATCAGAATCCGACCGACCTGAAGCTGATACTGGTCCGTTCACCCAAAATGAACTCCTGGCTTATGAATTGGATGCGTACGGTTTTCATTTCTCGCTTCATCCGTTAGAGAATTATCGGTCTGAGTATGAACGCTTAGCCACTCATGATTCGTCCAGTCTGAATAACCTTGAAGATTACGAACCGGTCAATATTGGTGGTGTGATTACGGCAAAAAAACTCCGCCGCGACAAGAAAGGCAATGAGTATTCGGTTATCCAGATTGAAGACTTTAACGGCAGTGTTGAAGTGATGGTCTTTAATCAACTCTTTCAACAAACTCGACAATTACTTAGGGTTCACGAATGCGTTATGGTCAAAGGAACGGTTCGCACTCGAGCCGATGGCACACACCAAATCTTTGCCGATAGAGTGCAACCGTTCAATCAAATCCAATGTGAGTCTAAAAAAGATCTGAAGATTAAGATTCCTGCAACCAGCTTAGAAGAAAGCTTACTCGAAAGAATAAAGGAAGAATTAGAAAATTATCCAGGGGAAAGTGAAGTATATCTTGAACTCGGCGAAGATGATTCCAGACGCAAGCTGGTTCGACTCAAGAATCACAAGGTAAATATTTCTTCAGCACTTATCAATGGACTGAAAGAATTATTAGGCCCGGATTCAATAAGATTATTGGCTAAATCGCCAGCCAAACGAACATAAGCCTAAAACCAAATAATTTATAACTCATTGATTTTCCAATAGAAAATCGAATTTATTCAAATCGAAGAGTTTCTCCTCACCACAATATATAGTAGTAAGAGACGTCGAGAATCAATATATACGGGCTACCCCTATCCCCAGGCTATCTCCTATACGGCTTAGGGGGCAGCTTGCCAGGCAGCCTCGAAGTTTGCCTACTCATAGCCTTCTTCAAAAAACCCTCTTCGTTCCCCCGCCCAATTTTATTTTGAGTATTTCTTGACCCTACCAGAATAATAATTAGAATCACTGGTTTAATAAATGATACAGTCCAAGAATTTATCTAAAAAGAATATTGTTACATGGCTTTTAGAAGAAGAGAATCAAACGATTAGATATTTTACATTAAGAGACTTACTGGATAAAAAAGAAGATGATTTAGAGCTGAATGTAGCCAAATCGGCGATTCCCAATTCAAAGGTAATAACCAAAATATTTTCCGAACAAAAGCCCGAAGGATATTGGGAAGAAACAGCTAGTCCTTATCTGCCGAAATACAAGTCTTCTTATTGGACAATCATGATTCTGGCACAGATGGGAATTGACCAAACCGACCAGAGGGTTAAAAAGGCTTGTGAATACATCTTTCGATTTCAACACGAAGAAGGCGGGTTTTTGTCAGAAACCGAAAAGACGGCAAAGCGCCGATACGATTGGCATTTAAAGAGAGGAAAGAAAATGCCACCATTCAAAGAATGGGCTTCATCCCTTATTAGGGAGCAACAACTGTCCTGCTTAACCGGCAATATGGCAGCGGCGTTAATTCGTTTGGGTTACGAAAATGACCCAAGGGTCAAAAAAGCTTTGAATTGGCTCGTGAAGATTCAGAATCAAGACGGTGGTTGGCTTTGCCCTTATTGGAAAGCCCATATTAAGGATACCCATGGTTGCTTTTTTGGAACAATCTGTCCAATAGAGGCTTTTAGTGAAGTACCAAAAGAAAATTTGACCGAAGAAATGAAAAATACAATCAGCCGCGGTGCTGAATTTTTACTGATGCATCGTTTGTTTAAAGCTGACCACCACAATTATAAGACAATCAAACAATCCTGGCTGAAATTTTGTTTGCCGAGATTTTACAGCTATGATATTTTAAGAGGATTGAATGTTTTGACCAAATTGGGTTATACTAATGATGAGAGATTAAACGATGCCTTAGACATTTTACTAAAGAAACGGCAAAAGGATAGAACCTGGATTCTTGAGAATTCGCCAACCGGAAGAATGCAAACCAATATTGAACCAGTGGGCAGACCAAGCAAATGGATTACTTTATTCGCTTTAAGAGTATTGAAGCGACTCAATAAATTAACTTGCGAGGATTTGAATCGGTGAGCTCTTATTTCAAGAACCCAGGGTGATGGTAATTCGACGCTTGGCTTTTGGTTCGAGTTTTTTAATTGGGATACTAAAGCTACCGGTTTGAGGGTCAAAATCCCTTTTTAAGGTTTCCTTTAAATCAGATTTAATCTGGGTTAGCGGAAAAATAATCTGCGGAAAGATTTGGATATTAAAATCTTCAACCGCATCTTTACCAGAATTGGTTACCGTAACTATAAACTGTTTACTCCCTTTTTCCTGGACTGTAAGTTCAAGGTTTCGCTTTTTTCGCCACCAATCGGTAATCTCTTGCCAGGTCGCAATCCAAACATTTTTTGGCTTGATATAGCCAATCAGGTCAGAAATGACCCCACAGTTGGTATCAAGTGCTAAAATCTGAGTATGATAACTGAGAGAAAAGAAACCGCCCAAATCGTATAATCCGTCAAACTCGTCCTTAAGTTCATTTAACACTGCCTCGGGATCGGTAATCGAATCCCGATAAAACAGGTCGTAATCATCTTTGTTGGTCTTGGGGATGACAACAAAATCTTCAAAATAAGGAATAAAATACGGGTCGATATTGGTCCCACCGGTTATGCTTGAAGTTAAATAATTTATTCCGAGTTCATTTAAAGCACGCACCGTATTCTCATCATAATTGCCATAAGGTGGTCGAAACCCGATTATCTTCTGTCCGGAAATTCCTTCCAAGACTTGCTTTGCTTGTTGTAACCGTTCCAGTTGTAAATCATAGTGTTGACCTTTGAAAACAGTGTGTTCATCGCCATGAATCCCGATTTCGCCATTTTTTGCCATCGCTCTAACCATATCGACATTGACCTCAGCTAAATCGGAGAGGATAAAAAAGGAACCCTTTATTCGATATTCTTGTAAAATATCTATCACATTTTCTACATTGGTGAATTTATGTTCAATATCACCAGAGATTACTACTGCCATGTGATAATCCTTGGGCCAGGTCTTTATTCTGGCAAGCGGTTTGCTTGCGGTCCAGAGCAAAACATTTCGCAAAAATTTTACATAGTTCTTCTGGGTGAAATCATCGCCGGTAAATGAAAAGACATTAAAACCTAACCAGACAAATCTACCCTTACCATAAGAACCATGGCATAAACCAGTACTATTCTTAATTTCTTCCAGAGCGATTCCTTTGTCAACTTCGGAGTCGTAGAAGTAGCCGTCCTGAACCGTTCTTTCTTCGATAATCCTTGCTTTTACACAGCCATACTCGGTGGTCAAACCTAATTGTGCTCCCAAAGCAATATCAACCGTTAATGGTGAATTGGTCTTTAAGGTTAATGGAACATAGGATTTTATTGATTGGTCGATTTCGTTAATTTTGGTGATACCAAGCACTCGATTCAGAAAAGTTGGCTGCCTGATTTCACCTTTTTCATCCATAAATCCGCATTCACCACACGCAATTATACCTCCCCCATTATTTAAAAATTCGCTAATTCGATTTATTTCCAGTTCGGGAAGGGATGGATTATAGGGAAGAATTAAAATATCGTATTTTATTTTATTCAGCTCAAGGTCTTGGTCGCGAATTGTATCATAAGATATATTTTCTTTTGCGAAAAAATTTTGCCAACCTTTAATGAAGTTATCAGTATTACTTGTTCCCGATCGTTTTTGCCTATAATCCGAAATCAAAAGGACAACCCGGGCAGTAATTGGTCTTGATTTTTTTGCTGGTGCGGTGGTTGGAATTGCCAATTTCACATTTTTCAGACGCATTTCGCCCCGGACGATTTGAAGCGTAAAATAATAAGCCGCAATACTGACCAAGACGATAACGAGACCTAATATTAAAAGGGTGAGGAGATTAATTCGACGATAACTCATCTCCATTCTACCCGTTTCTCCTTTTTCTTTTCTGGTTCATAGCGACGGATTAATCCGCTGGTCTGGGGTCGTTCAACCGATATTGGGGGTCGGGGAGGGACTTCTGGTTTTATCTCTACTATTGGTTCTGGTTCCTTTACGATTTCAGCTGGCTTTGGTTTTTCGGCAAATTTTTCTGGCTTGGGTTTACGTCGGCTGCTGCGCTTACGTGCTTTATAAACGATGTAGGCAAAAATCCCCAGAAATAGCGTAAGGACTGTTACCGCAAGAATGATGGTTGATAATACTGCGATTACGGTATTCATACTGGTTCCTTAATTATGCCGTTGACTCTTCCGTTCCGTTCTAACTTATCCCAGCTCATACCCAAACTCAAGAACTCTTCAATCGTGGCAAACACTTTGATGATATCAATGATGAGAATGAAAATCAATCGATAGAGTATCGCATAAGGAATCAATTTCATCTGTTCTTCTTCACAGGCAACGCAGAAAAGCGCTGCCATCATATCTAAAGCTAAAAGTTGGAGCCACCAAAAAACGATTAAGGGCGAGAAGCCGAAAATTAAAGCAACGATGATAAAGAATAGGTGAGCAAAAATATTCATTGCCGGCCAGATGATTGCTTCGTATATCATTTGCCAGAAGATTAGCGTATCGCCAAAATTTATGCTCGGGTTAAAAAGAATGCTCTTGTGTTTACGAATCGATTGAATGATACCGCGCGTCCAGCGGTAGCGTTGTTTAACTAAATCAATCCAGGTTTCCGGAACCTCGGTCCAAGCTAATGCTTCCGGCTCGTAACGTACTTTCCACCCTATGCTTAAAATTTTCAGGGTCAAATCGCAATCTTCGGCAAAGGTATCTTTGGAATAACCGCCCACCGCTTCGAGTGCCGAGCGTCGGAAAAACCCAATCGGTCCGGGCACAATATTTACTAAACCGAATAACCCCTGGGCACGACGCGGCATATTCAATCCTTCAACATATTCTAACGCCTGAAGGGTCGAGACCATTTTTTGCCGATTGATTGCCTTAACATTTCCGGCTACTGCGCCAACTTTCGGATCAGAAAAATGACGCAAGCCGAGCCGCAACGCTTCGGGATTGATTAGACTGTCACCATCAATGCAGGCGATAAATTCACCCTTAGCCTGTTTTAACCCATAATTAAGCGCACAAGCTTTACCCGCATTTTTTTTCGAAAACACCTTTAGTTTTGAATTTTGACTTTTGCCTTTTGAGTCTTGAATTTCCTGTAAGGTATCATCGGTTGAGCCATCATCAATCACAATGATTTCATAATCAGGATAATCAATATTCAAAAGTGAATCGAGCACCGATTTAATCACTTTACCTTCATTATAAACCGGTACGAGAATTGAGACAAACGGGAAAAAGTCGGATTTTTCGCTTGGTCCGGCACTCGTTTGATGAAGATAGGCAAAAAACAATGTAAAAAAGTAACGAATTATTAATAGAATCAAAAAGGCTAAAAGCACTACGGTCAGGGCAATGATTAAGGTTGAGCCAAATGGCAGAAACGACCGGCGGTTGAAATAATAGGTAATAAATCCAAAAATCAGACAAAGTATTACCAGAATGAAAAGCGATAAACCATACCGGGAACCTTTTTGCGCCGCGGTTTTCATAGTATTTTTATTATCCGCCATTTTGATTAAAGTTGTAGTTTCAAATAGGCGGCTAATGATTGTTGCCAGTACGCAGGCGCATCTTTGGTTCGGCTCAACTCAGAATAAGAGAATTGGAAGCCGATACTAAATCGTTGGGACGGGTTCAAAGCGAAATCGGCAAAGATGGAACGAGCCAGTTTCGAGGAATTGGTCACTTTCGCAATTTCGGCACTCACATAATAAGATAACGGTGATTTTGAACCATTAGCCAGTTCAAACCAGATCGAATGGGTCTGATAAAAATCGGGTGACCAGTACCAGGGCGAAGCAAAAGAATATGTAATCATATTATAAGCATAGCCGATGCGCAGGATTTTAAACAGTTGGTAGTACAATCGCGCTTGTGGATTTTGTAATCGGTTATCATCCGAATACATGCCATAAAGATAACTCCCGATTATCCCATACCCCTTTTCAAATTGATGGCTGCCCGATACTTCAAAATTGTCGGTTGTAATCGCCTGAATCAATGACCGGGTAGTCGAGACATCATAAATGATATCGTGATGGTCATAACTGAAACTAAAGTTGGTTAGCAAATAAGGATAGTAATTCAAGGCAAGCCCATAAGCTTGCGTGTTGGGAACGCAATCATAATAATTATAAGCATAATGAATATCGCCATCAACGGTTTCGGAAAATTTCTCCATGAGGCGAATCGAATAGGAATAACCGGTTATGACATCATCGCGTTGTTCAAATTGCCTGGCCGAGAAGCCGGGTTCCAGACTGGTGTTTTCGCTTAAATGAATATTCAAGGCAGCCGCGAAATTTTTATAGTAGAATTCTTCGCTGTCCCAAAAATTGCTCACTTTGGCTCTTAATTCAGGAGCTGGAATTTCTCTTTGTTGCAGTTCTGAAACCATTTTCTTCGCTTCTAAGTTCTTCGGGTCTAAGGCAAGTATTTTCTGATAAGTTAACCGGGCATTTCTATAGTCGCCTTTCCAATAATAGGTTTGAGCCAGTCCGATAAGAACCTCGATATTCGTGGTATCAAGGGTCTGATATTGAGTAATTGCTTCATCGTATTTTCCTGCCCAACTTAAAACCTGTGCCAGCTCAAAGGCGGAATTTTTATCATTAGGTTTTAGTTCAAGAAGCTTTCGATAAACGGCAATTGATTTTTCATACTGTTTATTCCAAGAAAGCATTTGAGCGTATTCCTTTAGAACAACCGTATCGCTCGGCTTCTGTTTTAAATAGTTCTCATATAACGATTCAGCTGAAACATATTTTTCTTGACCGACTAAGTCACGGGCTTTATCTAAAATTTTCTCCCAATCTTTTTTAGGGGGGGAAGGCAGGGGGTGGTATTTTTTACTTTTCACCTTACCCGTTCTTGTTTCTCGCTTACTAAACTTTTTGTGAGATTGCTCAGGAGCAATTGAATAGTATTCTTCTTTCACTTTGTCTTCATATGGGTTATTCGCCAGATAAATTTCATATTCTCTTTGCGCTGCCTTGTAATCGCCACAATCTTTATACATGCGGGCTAATTTGAGTCGATACTCGGCGTCATCCGGATGACGGATAAGATAATTTTGATACTTTTGAATGTTCGATTCCAACTTTTCTCTTTTTACCCAATTTGCCTGGTCAAGCAAGCTAATAATCTCTTGGTTATTCGGGTCAAGATTTCTTGCCTGTTCATAAGCAGCGATTGCTTCATCAAGCCGGTCAATCTCTAAATAACACTTGCCAAGCAATTTCCAAGCCGATATGTTTTTTGGGTTTTGGTCTAACTCCTTTTCTAAAAAGTTGACCGCTTCCGAATAAAGCCCATGGTCATAATTTTTCTGCGCCCGAATGAAATAATTGTCTTCGGCTAATGCCGAAAAGGCAAAAGCTGAAGCGAAAAATAGTATGGCACAACTCGATAAAAACTTCATTGTTCACCTCCGGCTTGGACAATTGTCTCAATTTCACGTATCGAGAGAATATCTTCTGGATAGGCGTAAATATCGACTCTGATTTCGATACCTTTAAGACTTTCGTTTTCAGCGATCAGTGTTTTCAATGTTTTGTTTTCGACAATCGTTGCCATTTCTTGCGACTCCAACTTGGGAGTTTTGTGGAGATAGGCAATAATCTTATCTGAATATCTACCAACCGGTGCCGGTTTACTGATTGCCGATTTGACCGCCGAAGCGAGTTTATGGGAAAGCAGCAACCGTTTCGCTCGGCTATCCACCCCTTTTGTGATTGAAATAATCATTAAAGAAAAAGGAGTCTTTTTCTCCACTTCCCGGGAAATTATATTAAGCAAACCGTCAAAATTGAAAAGACCGGTAAAATCATCACGGTCTAAATCCCGAACTGGATACTCTGGTATCGATTCAATCGGTTCGATTCGATCCGAAACCTCGGAGGGTTTAGCTTCGGCTTCTGGTGCTGGCTCAGGAAAAATGGGTTCGACCGGTTGCGGCGCGACTGGTTCAACGACCGGTGTTTCAGTCACGCTCGGTTCAGGCGAAACAGCAGGTTCGGGTTCTTGCCAGGTTGGTTCTGGAGTTATTTCCGGGACCACTTCCTGTTCCAATGTTATGGGAACCACTTTTTCAATCGTGGTTAATCCAATACCCGGACGAATTACAAACTGACTCGAATATGAATCAGGATAATGTCCGAGTCGGGCATGAAGTTGTAATCTCCTTTTCTCGTTTTCTGGCTCAGACAATTTTATTGTTGCGGTAGCAAGCGAACTCAAGAAATCTAAAATTTTTTCGGCTTGGTTACTGGCTGGTTCACCAATCGTAATCAGGTTTGTTACCTTAGATTTCTCAAACGAATAAATCAACTCCTTAATATCTTGTTTTAGTGTTTCGAATTCCTTGTATTGCAGAAGGAATGTAATCTGGTCAAAGATTAATCTAACCGGTTGTTCTTTTTCGACAATTTGGCTAATCTCATGGCTTGTCTGATTGAGCAGCTGGTCGGTAATTATTTTGGTTTTATCATCCAAGCCGATATTAAAAATTAAAAAATCGCCATTTTCGAAACCGGCGGTTAAATCAAAACATGCCTTTTTGGTTGAGCCGAGTTGTAAAGCTTCGGCTCGAAGCAAAACATCTTCGGGTCGCTCATCGCTAAAAAAGACGATTTTTTCTTTTGAGGCTAAACCTTTTAAGGCATACTGCAGGGCAAAAGTTGTCTTTCCCGAATCGACCGGTCCACTCAACAAATAGGTTCTACCTTTAAAGAACCCTTGCCATAAATCATCGATTAGGTTGAATCCAGTCTTAAGTTTCGGGAATAACATTTACACCTCCTTACCGCAAACAAAACAAAAATTATGTTAATAGAACCTGAATTCACTTTTCTTCGAAGTTGAGTAGTACATCTGCCTCCTGTTGCCTTTTGTGCTATCAAAACAAGTTCTCGGATAGCCCATATATAATAACTTATTTTTCATCTTTTGTCAAGATTTTTTTAACGCCCATTAAAATAAAGATTCAACCCAATTAGTGTTAAGGATAAAAAAATATATTATTCAGCCTGCTGTCTCCAATACCAATCCTGTATATCGGTGAGAAAACCAATAGCTATTGACACTGGTTCAAATCGGATTAAACTTTAGACGGTTCTGTGACAATTTTTCTTGATAAAATATTTTAAAAGATGAATTTTACAATTTCGATTCGACTTTGTCCTCGAAATCAAGAAAGGAGACATAATAATGGTTAGAAGACAAGTAAATTTGAATTTTAATGAGATACCTAACCAGTGGTATAACATTCTGCCCGATTTACCTGATCCTCTGTCGCCGCCCAAAGACCCGCCAAAGGGTCCCTCAAGAGTCGCCAATCTTCCCAAACTGCTCTTAGCTGAATGTCTGAAACAAGAATCGAGCACTGAACGCTGGATTCCGATTCCAGAAGAACTTATGGGTCTTTATGCGCAGGCAGGACGACCGCGACCACTCTTTCGTGCGCTGAATTTAGAAAAGAAATTAGATACGCCGGCAAAGCTTTATTATAAAGCCGAATTTTTCAGTCCGACCGGCAGCCATAAGGTTAATACCGCCCTCGCTCAATGTTATTATGCAAAAAAGGAAGGTTACGAACGTTTGACGACCGAGACCGGGGCTGGACAATGGGGAACCGCCTTGGCTTATGGCGCGGCTTTAGTTGGTCTTAAATGTACAATCTATTGGGTCCGAGCGGTTTATAATTGGAAAAAAGACCGGCGCAATTTTATGCAACTTTTGGGCGGCGTAGTTTATGCTTCACCCAGCCCTAAAACCAAGTTCGGGCGTTCACTTTATAGCAAAAATAAAAAGCATCCAGGTTCTTTAGGCATTGCCATCAGTGAAGGTCTGGAAGATGCGCAAAATGACCCGAATGCAATTTACAGTCTGGGCTCGGTCCTGAATCATGTTCTGCTCCATCAAACCATCATTGGTTTGGAGACCCAAAAGCAATTTGAAATTTTTGACGATTATCCGGACATCATGATTAGTTGTTTGGGGGGCGGTTCAAACTTTGGTGGTTTTGTCTTACCGTTTGTGGGTGACGTGTTTAAAAAAGGTAAAAAGATTAAATTTATTGCTGCTCAGAGTAAAGTGGCGCCGAATCTTTCTGGTGAATACAAATATGACTTTGCCGACTATGCCGAAATTACACCGATGCTAAAGATGTACACTTTGGGTCATCGAGTGAAAATGAAGCCGATTCGTGGTGACGGCTTGCGTTATCACGGCTGCGCACCGATTATTTCTTATCTCAGGCATAAAGGAATTGTAGAAAATATTGCTTACCCGGGCGATGAGAAATATGTCTTTTCGCGTGCCAAGCTATTCATCGAGACCGAAGGGTATTTACCAGCGCCAGAATCGGCTTATTCGATTTGTGCAGCAATTGATGAAGCATTAAAGTGCAAAGAATCAGGTGAAAAGAAGACGATCGCGTTCAATATTTCTGGTCACGGTTTTATGGATATTCCGGGTTATCGAGAAGTGCTGAAATTGAAATGATTTTGCTGAACGCACAAAGCCTTACGCTTGACGCCAGATTCTTATTTCCTGCCTATAGCGTAAAGCATATTGCATATAGCGTCTAAAGGAGGCGAGTATGAAGATTAAGTGGTTTGGTCATTCGGCATTTTTAATCACTGCCAACGATGGCACCGGAATCATCACTGACCCTTATAAATCGGGCAGTTTTAGTGGCGCACTCGGTTATAAGCCAATCCAAGACTCAGCCGATATCGTGACCATCAGCCATGAACATGATGACCACAACTATGCAATCCAAATCGGTGGTAAGCCACAAGTCGTACGTAATATCAAGACGCAGACAATAAAAAATATCAAGATTGAAGGAATTTCTACCTGTCACGATGCAAGTCGGGGACGAGAACGTGGTCTAAATACAGTTTATGTTATGACTGTCGATGGTTTAAGGCTCTGCCATCTTGGTGACATAGGACATATACCAAATGCCGAAGAAATCAAACAGCTTGGACAAATCGATATTCTTTTTATACCGGTTGGCGGAGTATTTACAATTGATGCAAAAGCGGCAACCAAAATCGTCGAAACGCTGAAACCAAAACTGGTAATGCCGATGCATTTCAAAACACCGGTCTTAGGATTTCCAATCGCACCGGTTGATGATTTTTTACAAGGTAAGACTATAGTAAAACGACTCGAATTGAGTGAAGTCGAAATAGACCAGTCAACTTTACCCAAACAAACCGAAATTTGGGTTTTGAAGTATAGCGAATAAAACGAATGACAGCAAATGGGACGAATTTATTCGACACCGAAAATCACTGAGAGAACTGAAAAATATTCGGGCTTGCTTGTCCGATTCGGTGTCCTTCGGAGAATTCGGTGTTCTTCAGTGTTTAGATTCTTCGATTCGGAAAATTCGCTATTCAATTCGTGAAATCCGTTTAAAAAAGGAGGTCACTTTGGCGAAAGAGATACCATATCAGAAAATAGTTGATACCGTTGCCCAACTATCGATTGATGCTAACTGCTTGATTGGCGACGATATCATTAACGCTTTTAAGAACGGATTGAAAATTGAAGAATCGCCTACTGGTAAAGACATCCTGAATCAACTCATCGAAAACGCTGAGATTGCCAAGAAAGAGATGATACCGGCTTGCCAGGATACTGGATTTGCCGTGGTCTTTTTAGAAGTCGGCTCTGGTGTAAAAATCACTGGCGGCGAGTTGTTTGATGCGATTAATGCCGGTGTGTCAAAAGGCTATAAAGAAGGGTTTCTGCGCAAGTCAATCGTGTCTGACCCGTTGCGAAGAAAGAATACTGGTGATAATACGCCTGCCGTTATCCATACCGAAATCGTGCCGGGTGATAATCTGAGGATTACAGTAGCACCTAAGGGTGGTGGTAGTGAGAATATGTCAGAAGTTAAGATGTTAACACCAGCCGCTGGTGCCGAAGGAATCAAGAATTTTGTGGTTGACCGGGTATTGCGGTCAAAAGCCAATCCTTGCCCGCCTGTTCTGGTTGGTGTCGGTATCGGCGGAACATTTGAAAAGGTCGCCTATCTAGCCAAGAAAGCTTTGCTGCGTGATATCGGTTCGGTTCATGCTGACCCATTCTATGCCGAAATGGAAAAAGATTTGTTGGAACGAATCAACAAAACTGGAATCGGACCACAAGGATTTGGTGGCAGAGTGACTGCTCTGGCAGTTTTCATTGAGACCTATCCATGCCACATTGCGAGTCTGCCAGCTGCGGTCAATATTAACTGCCATGCGGCACGGCATAAGAGTGCAGTACTATAAAGGAGGAGAAGATGGCGATGAAAA
>JAOUPE010000310.1 GCA_029880025.1 Caldifarciminota bacterium | reverse complement strand
AAAACCTTTCAAGGTTCTTATTGAACCAAGGATTCTCAATGAATATTTTGATTTTCGCGACTTGCTTTTGAAATACAATTTAACCAAGGCTTGATGCCGAGGATTTAATATGACCAATTCGGTGGTAATTGAAAATAAAATCAGCGCTATTAAGAAATACCTTAAAATCTTGTCCCATTACAAAAAGTATTCTCAAAAGGAAATTGTTTCTAATTTAGACATTAAAGGAGCGGTCGAAAGGTATCTTTATTTAGTTTGCCAGGCAACAATTGATTTAGCCGAGGCAATGATTGCTCATAAGAATTTCCGTAAACCAACCACAATGAGCGAGGCGTTTTATATCTTGAATGAAGAGGAAATTATCTCTCATCAATTAACCGAGAAAATGATTAAAATGGTTGGCTTTAGAAACATTTTAGCGCATGTTTACGAAAAAATAGATTATGAGATTGTTTATGAAGTCCTGCAAAAGAGATTAAAGGACATAAAGACCTTTACGGAAAAAATTTCAAAGGGAAAATAGAACGATTAAACAAGGAGATTTAACACTGAAAAGCACCGAATTCTCCGAAAGACACCGAATATTTTTCAGTGATTTTTCCGCCACAGGCGGATTTAATTATTTAAGTTCGGTGTATTTCAGTATATTCAGTGCGAGTCAGTGTTTAATTATTCCGTCTCTATAAAGGAAATCTAATTCTTGATTGCATACCTTTTTAATTGGAACAATTAAGTTTTCAGAAGCTTTAATTCGTGCTTCTTTCATAACTTAAGTATAAGCATTGACCTTAAAAAACGATCGAAATTATGCTTGACAAAATCTTATTTTTACAGCAAGATTTTAATAGTTATTGACCCGATTCGGGTCAAAGGAGGTAGTTTGAATCAAGCTAAGTTATATTTCGGCATATTCATAATATGCCTGATTTTTACTATTGGGCAAAGCCAATGGCTGGAAACGACAATTTATTTACCAGATTCATCAGGACCTTATAACTTGGGTTATAATTCAGTTAACAACAAAATCTATTGTGCAAACTTCGGATTCAATGCTAATTATGATTCAACGGTGACTGTAATCGATGGGGCAACCAATAATATTATTACCACATTGAACACTGGCTATAGACCCAATGCCTTTTGCTACAATCCGACCAACAATAAAGTTTATTGTATCAACCTTCTCAGCGGCACCTTGACCATAATTAATGGTGAATTTGACACGATAATTACAACTTTAGCTATGCGAAGCCCCAGTGCATTGTGTTATAACAATATCAACAACAGGGTCTTTTGCGCTAATGAGTTGAGCGACGATGTGACAGTAATTGATGGAGCAATCAATCAAGTGATTGCTACCGTCCCAGTTGGTGATAGTCCTCGGGCTTTAGCCTGGGATTCTCTTAGCAACAAGGTCTTTTGCGCGAATTATTTTAGCTCGAGTCTAACCGTGATTGATGGTACATCTTTAGCAGTGATCGCTATTTTTGCACTAAATAGTGGTCCTTTTGCCTTGTACTCCCTTGCCAATGGTAAGCTCTATTGTGTAACCGACAACGGTGTAATAATTCTCCTTGAAACCTTTATTGAAGGAGTTCGTCCTCGCGACATATGCTACAACCCGACCAATAACAAAGTATATTTTGCAATTTACGATAGCAATAATGTGATAGTGCTTGATGGGACAACCAATCACGTGATTGCATCAATCGTAGTTGGCGATGGTCCGTGTGCTTTAATCTGGAATTCTCTTAACAACAAGGTCTATTGTGCGAATGATAATAGCGGTGATGTATCAGTGATTGATGGAGTAACCAATTCGGTAGATACAACGATTCCGGTTGGTGCTGGTCCTCGGGCTTTCGCCTGGAATCCTATTCAAAATCGAACCTATGTTGCTAATTATCTGAGTTCCAGTATCTCAGTGCTTCGGGATGTGGGTGGTGGTATCAATGAACGCACGACGCTAAATGCTGAACGCTTAAAGCTAGAAATTTATCCGAGTCCGGCAAAAGCCGTGATGCGTGTCCGTGTTCCGTGGTCGGCAAAAACCATTAAGATTTTCGATGTGTCTGGTAAATTGATAAAAGAGATTGCTTCCCCAGCACCTTTATCGAAACGACAATTTCGTAACAATTACGCTACTTCAAGTAAAAAGGTGCTGGGTCGCAATGACGGAATAAGAGAAGCAAAAATATCTTTGAAGGGAATAAAGCCAGGTATCTACTTCCTAAGACTTGGAAAGGAACCCAAAAAGTTTCTCGTCGTTAAATAAAAGACAGCCCCTAAGCAGCCCCCGAAAATACAGTGCCAAGTGGATAGTGCATTAAAAGGCAGTGACTAGGGGATAGTGTATAGTGGCTAGTGAACCCCAGCTCTTGCGCGCAAGGGCTGGGTGTAGATAGAAAAGAGAGGCGGAAGGTGCCAAGCTGAAAAATCCGACTGAACTCAATTCTTTTAACCGCAGAGATAGCAGAGAAAGCAGAGATAAGAAATTAACCGAAGAGAGACCAAGATAAAAAAGAAAAATGTCGGAGAGGCTTCCAAGCCTCGATTCTTTTATATCTTAGGCGGATTATCGGTGTTTTTCGGTGTTCTTCGGTGTTGGTCGGTGTTTAATTTCTCTTCGTCTTCTATATCGGGACTGGGAAGTCCCTCCTACACCGAAGATTGTCGGGACTGGGGCAGATTGCACCAGTTTCTCAGGAAAGTCCCTCTAAAAAAATGTGTGTTTGACCGAAAATTTTAGCCATTAAAACATAGCTTTTGATTTTAAGATGTTGATATGTGTCTGCCTCCCTGTCTGTATCCGAGTCTGCCCCCCGGTCAACCCCCTTGTGAACCCCCTGGTC
>JAOUPE010000309.1 GCA_029880025.1 Caldifarciminota bacterium | reverse complement strand
ATAGTCATAGTTTGCGGTGCCCAATTTAAGGGTAGCAACCGGAGTATCGTTCACCACCTCGCAATCATACATATACCACCAACACTTGATATCCGACATATCTTCATAAGGTGGAATATCTTGCCAAATCGGTTGTGGGTCGGTCCAGCTTTCACCATAGTTAAATGATTCACAAAAATAAGGCCAATAACGGTCCGCCGTACCTTCTACTAAACGGCAAAATAAGAAGAATATATAACCATCGCTGCCAAATCGGAAATGTGGACCCCACATCCAATCTAATGGACCAGGGAAGAAAACTCTACCGTTATCCCAGGATTCACCATAATCAGTCGAACGCCAGATATAGCCTTCATAGGTTGTCAAATAGGTGCCATTGTTGACCGCGGTATAGATGACAAAGCTATCCTTAGCCGCAATCGCACTTGACCAGACATCCCAGTCTAAACTATTTGGCATCTCATAGGCGGCAGTAATCAAGCCATCTGGATAACTCACTTCTTTTGCGTAAAAGGTTGGACTCGCATCATAATTAGGGGGGTTAGATTGCGCTGCCTGATGCCAGGCATAATGAATCATAAAATCAGTTTCTGGCCAGTCTTGTCTTGCATCCAATCCAGGATAAACCCTTCGGGCATCAAAAGTAGAAAGTGGTCCATAATTGGTCCAGGTAACGCCTCGGTCAATTGAATATGCTGCCATCACCTGAAAAATATTAGTTGGGTCACCACTAAAACGAGCATAGATTACCGCAACGTTCTGACCGTCTTCGGCAAATATGATATTTTTACCGGGTGAGCCAGCGGTTGACCTTAAATCAGGGATTGAGGCAATTATATTCTGGTCTAGACTATAAGGAGAAGGAGGCGGTGGCAGTGGTTTAAGACTCCCATCAATATTACCAATAAGTGGTTTGGCTTCAATATTCGGAGCCCGGGCAACATTTGCCGCAAAACCAACCATCACAACCAGAACTAATGTTGTTACTACTAACTTCATTTTTTAACTCCTTTCTTTGATGCTATATCCGCCTGAGGCGGACTACCCGCATCACGCCCGATGCTTCTGGCATTTAGTCCGCCTGAGGCAGATTCTGCGTGATTGCGTATAGCGTATTTTGTTTTTAACCCTATTATCTTTTGATTAATCTTTCACCTCCTTTCTTATTAAGAAATTAATGTCAATGCTTGAGCCTGAACGCTACCTGCATCATGCCCGATATCCGCCTGAGGCGGACTGGCATTTAGCGTTAAGCATAAAGCGTTCTGCGTGATTGTGTCATTTAGCATTTTCTTACTACCTCCCACCAGTTAAAGTAAAGCGGAAGGGAATTGAAACCCAAACCCGCACAAACATATCACGCTGTTTAGCGGGTGTGAAACGGGCTTGAAGAGCAGCTTTTAGTGCTGCATCGTCTAAAGCCGAGTTTCCGGAGGATTTTAAAATTTTTGCATCGGCAATCTTACCATCAACATCAACTAATGCCTCTACTACCACTTGCCCTTCAATGCCTGCAGCACGTGCCAGTTCAGGATAAGTTGGTTGTGGAATATACTCGGGTTGTGGTTTAACTTCAACTTTCCAGAAAGGAACAACTGGTACTTCGGTCAGTTCTGGTTTCTTAGTTATCTCGGTAAATTCGGTAGGTGCAATCGTTGTTGCCTCAACTTCTTCGGGCACTTCAGTTGCAACTGGCAGTTGGGGTCGGGCAACCGGTGGCGGCTCAGCCAATTTTTCTAATTCAGGCGGCAACTCTTCCATAACGGTTGCCACTTCTCTTCTTAATGAATAAGGAGTGACCTCAAACTCTTTGGGCAGTATAATGAATGCTGTCAAAATAATAACCAATGAACCAATCATACCAATGCGAAATGACCGTGCGTAATAAACATCCTCATCCCATAGGCGTATCATATTAGCCTCCTTTGCGTTCGTATTCAGTAGCAAAGGTTACCTTGAGTACCCCTGCTTCTTTTAACGCTTCCAGGATATCGTTCACTTTACCGTACTCAATATCCTGGTCGGCTCGAATCACGGCAATTAAATCAGGATTGTCACGAAATTTTCCTGCCATCACTGAAGTTACTCCACGCAAATCCAACAAATTATCATTTATCGTAGTTCGACCGGCTCGGTCCAACCAGACAAAAGCGGTATTGCGCCGTTTCAAAATTCTTTCGGTCGATTCGGCTTCCGGTAAAAATAATTTTAATCCCCGTTCGGTCCGGAAAACGGTAGTAAGCATAAAAAAGATAATCAGCAGAAAGGCGATATCGGCAGTTGAGGCAGTAGGTATTTCAGGTTCGGAAGCTCGTCGTAAACTAATCTTTTTCATTTGGACGTCTCCTCTTTTAAAGAATAAAACACTGAAAAGCACTGCATCTTCCGAAAAATATCGAAATCATTTCGGTGCGCTTCAGTAACTTCGGTGTGATTCGGTGTTAATTTCTTCATTTGGACGTCTCCTCTTTAACTGGAATCAGACTGATTCGTTCGGCTTTGGTCAATTTCAATTCGTCATAGACTTCAATCATCGTCTTATAAGGAGCAGTTCTTGAAACCCGCAGGGCGATTACCAATTCTTTATTCTTTGCCAACGTATCAGAAACTATTGCTCGCACCTCAGGAATTGCGACAATTTTATCTTTAATCAGGACCTCACCGTTGGGGTTAACCGCAATCGTGAGGATATTTTCACTTTTGATTTTTACCTCTTGCCCCTTTTCGGGCAGGATAGTCTTTAATCCTTTTTCCCGGCTAAAGATGCTTGTCGTCATAAAGAAGATGATAATTAAGAAAGCAATATCACCCATGGAAGCAGTAGGAATACCTGGTCCTCTTACGATTCTTTGTTTCAACTTCATTTACGCTCGCCTCCCCTTTTTGCCTCA
>JAOUPE010000308.1 GCA_029880025.1 Caldifarciminota bacterium | reverse complement strand
TTTTATAGTATTATAGTTAATAAAGACTCGTATTTCAAAGAACTTTCCCGTTATATACATTTAAATGCGGTTCGGGCGGGCTTAGCAAAAAAGCCGGAACAATATCCTTGGAGTAGTTATAAGATTTATCTGGAGAAAATATCAAAAGATGACCTGGTTGATTGCGAGAATCTATTAGATTGGATTGGCGGGAAAGATTTGAAAGAGCGGCAAAACGCCTACCAAGAATTTGTCAATGACGGGATAGATAAAAAACCAGATTTACCTTGGGTCACCAAAAACAGCTCGCATTTTTAATTCATCATTGCAACATCCAAATTTCTATAAACTTACACATAAGGAAATTCAGGTGACTGTCACCATACTCCTTGATAATTGAATTCAAAGTTATTAAGGTTTATTTTTATTCTAATGTTAAAGCAGTTACTTAGTGGGTTATGATAGTTTTGTAGATTACGCCATCGCTGAATCTTATAAAGTAAATCCCGGTCGGAACCACCGGCATACCAATTGCATCCGATTTTAAGTCGATAACTTTTCTGCCGTTGATATCAAAGAGAATTATCGGTTCATTAGAAAGATTATTTAAAATTCCCTTTAAACCATTAGACCAGATACGTGATTTAAGCCGGTTCTGGTATCTACTTGGAGATTCATAAATTCCAAGCCCTTGGGCATAAAGTTTAGGATGGCGCTCGGAATCAAAAAGTCCCCAATAGCGCTGGGTTGGTCCCCAATTCTTCCACCAACCATCAAATGCTTCGAAGCAATGATAGCTTAGAGTATCTTCCAAATAAAAATAATCCAACCCCGTAAAGAAACGGTCCTGGAAACCCTCATTAGCCCATGTGCGTTGTTGAAAACTGTCACTGTATGTTGGCCAACCTGCTTCTTTAACTATAATTTCGACACTATCACCAGCAATTGCCCTTAGACTATCAAATTGAGCCTTTACCCATAATGCTCCGGTATCCGGGTCGAAAATACCATTATCCGTAGGATTGAGAATTGGAAAAAGAAAATCACAATTCTGTAATAACCAACTCTGGTATCCAGGCTGAAAATACATAGTCCAGTGCTCAGATGTGGTTACTGGTTTTCCGGTTGTGAAACGTATCGTATCCATTGCCCTTTTTAAATAGTTTGTATCCACACGGTTAAAGAATAATGCTTCATTTCCCACATAGATTGCATCAGCATCTTCATGGTAGCCAATTGCTAATTCGATACCCTGTTGATTATTCATCATATTAGTATCAATCCAAACCCCCATTATAATATTATGAAATCCGAACCTGCGTGCCAATCTTGGGATACGACAAAGTGAATCTAATGTTCCATAGGTAACTATCCCGTCAAAACTAAACTGGTGGAGGAGTTCTAAGTCATGCCAGACTAAACTACTTTCGGCTTCTTGCCCAGGTTGCCAAGAATCAGAAGGTGAATATGAAATCCAGTGCCATATTACCGGATTTCCCAATAAATCAAAGGATATAATAAAGCAACAACCGATTAATAATAAAATTTTGTTAAAACTCATCCTTTTTCTCCTTTGTATTAATCTTAAGAGAACCTCGATAATTGTCAATAGCTAAAGATAGCTATTTAGGAATAAAGAATTACTATTAAATTATTGACAAACTTTGCTATTTTGTTATAAACAATTGTAGTTCTTTGAACGAATTATTTTCATAACTAATTAAAAAGAAAGGAGGCGGACATGTGTACCATAATTTTCCTATTACGTATAATATCTCAGTTAAACATTGTCGATTCAGTTGACATTGGAGATTATGCTAATGGAGTCGCTTTTTGTAACAAATCTGTTTATGCAACCGAAAACGGAGCCGATAGAATTTACAAAATAGATTTAGAAAATATGAATGTAATTTCCTACTTCACATACCAGGGTGGATTGGATGGCTTAGGTAGTGATGGAGAATACTTATGGCTCGGTTATTATCCAAGTTCTATCCGTAAAATCGACACCTTAGGTAATCTGATTGGTTCATGGACCTCGCCCGGCGCATATTCATACGGAATGGCATTCGACAGTGTATATCTCTGGCATTCGGATAAAAACTTACAGGCTATCTTTAAACTTGACTATAATGACCCGACCAGGGTAATCCAATCGTTCTATGTAACCTGGACCCCAAGAGACCTTGAATGGTATAATGGTCATCTCTGGGCAATTAGCGAAACCGATTCCATCTATGAACTCGACCCAAGAAATATGAGCATCGTAAACTCCTGGGCAACCGGACGACTTAGTAGTGCAGGCATTGCAATTGGTGAAGGTTATCTTTTATTTAGCACCACTAACCGCACCGGCTGGGTTTATAAAGTAGAAGGTATAATAAATATTGAAGAAACCCGAAAAGCGAAAAATGTTACTTTCCTCAATTTATATCCTAATCCTTTCCAGGGTTCAATTAGCTTGTTACT
Organism: Caldifarciminota bacterium; assembly: GCA_029880025.1. Taxonomy (GTDB): domain Bacteria; phylum Hydrothermota; class Tepidihabitantia; order Tepidihabitantales; family JAOUPE01; genus JAOUPE01. The sequence continues at coordinate 444 of JAOUPE010000308.1, read as the reverse complement.
CAACGTTCCCCAGAATCAAGAAGTAACTGTCAAAATCTATAATTTATCCGGTCGATTGGTAAGACAAATCTTCAAAGGAAAAACAAATACTGCAACGCTTGGTTTAACCTGGAATGGGAGAAATGACGTTGGCACTCCTGTGGCTCCTGGAATCTATTTAGTTCGCATCGAAAATGAAAATACCGGGATTTTTGAGAAAATCGTCTTTTTAGGGAAATAAAACTGTTATATAAGGATAAACAACAAAATTTAAAATAAAGCGAAATCCTGCTTTGGAAAATACGGTTTATTTGCCTATTAGCATTATCTGACGGGTACAAGTTCTACCATTGAGTAGAAATTGAACAAAATAAACTCCCGGCCTGAGCTGCAAACCTTTATCATCAGTCCCATCCCAAACCAAGCAGTGGTTAGTGGTCAGTGACTGGTGGTTAGTGGAAAAGG
>JAOUPE010000307.1 GCA_029880025.1 Caldifarciminota bacterium | reverse complement strand
GCCGCATTTGCTTTCAATAACTTAGGCGTGAATATATCATTGAAATCAAGCCAGTCGGCACTGAGCCAGCCTAAATTGAATGGTTTTAACTTGCCCAAAATTTTCTGGTTAACATAAAGGATACCAATCCCTTGCGGACCTAATAACCATTTAGCAGCACCGGCACTAAAGAAATCCAATTTAATCTGGCTCAGGTCAATTGATACTGCACCCAGCCCTTGCATGCCATCAACAATAAAGTAAATACCTTTCTCTTTACAGATTAGAGCAATTGTCGCCAAATCAATTCTTACGCCGTTTAAGAAATGAACCCAATCGATTACAACCGCTTTAGTGTGCTCATCAATCAGGGTAATAATGCATTCAGGATTTGCCAGGAGTTCAAAGCTTGTTACGTAGCGCTTTTCAATTTCGGGTAAAAGATACTTGAAAGGATAAAGGATGGTTGGAAAGGCATCTTTCATTAAGATAACATTATCTCCTTTGTTCCAAGTGATAGAACCAATCGCTATGATGATACCGTGACTGGTATTTTTGACCAGGCAAATCTCTTCGATTGATGAGTTCATTAACTTAGCTGCCAACATCCTGGTTTGGTTAGCGATTTGCTCATCTTCCCGGCATTCGGTTAGACCTTCTTCGGAACGGCTTTTAACATATTGCTCGATTGCCTGCCGTGCGGTTAAAGGTAAAGGGGCGGTTGCCGCATGATTTAGATGAATGAACTTTTCGGTAACCGGAAATAATTTGCGATATTGCTCAAATGACATAATACCTCTCATTGTTTGTTTACAGCAATAATTCTAACTGGAGTCAGAATATAATCAACCTTAATATCATGCTCATCGGTCAATTTGGAAAAATCCTCAACAATCTGGCAATCGTGAACAACCGTCACAACTTTAGCTATGGAATTAAGCAGCCCGAGTTCTTTCAGCTCCACATATTCTCTATCACCATAACCCTTGCCTTTACCCAAGCGATTACCTTTTAAATCAACTGCAACACTGCCCTGGACAAATAAATCAGCCGGGGTCTTAGGTTCTTTGCCGTATCGCTTAAAGCCGCTAATGGTAACCGCCTTATCCGCAAGCTCTTTACCTGTTATCTCCCGATAACCAACGATGTGCGGTAATGCTACTAATAAAGTTTTACCCGCCAGCAGGGTCTGCCTTCGTACTTCCATAAGTGAAGAATCTGGAGCGGAAAAGACACACTGTGTCTTTTTAAATTCTTTTAGTTCCTGAATTCTTTTGCCCGCAATTTTAGCTCCGACAAAATTAGGAATTCGACCATAACACGGCTTAGGAAACGTGACCAGATTATTCTTTTCCATATAATCCCAGATTTTCTGTCGAATTTCATCTTTGGTCACAAGCTTTGAAGTATAACTCCTGCCCCCTAATTTTCAAGGTTTAAAATTTCCTTTCTAGCTGCTTGACAGCGTTCGAGCTTAAGATAAACTTCAGGTAAAGGTTATATAAACTTATGGCTGAAACTATTGAGCCCGATTTTCTTGGTCTTACCCCAACCGATTTTATCAGTTGCATCGAGCAGGGGATTCTTACCGAAAACCATTTAGGTAAGATAACCTTTGCTAATCAGAAGATGCTTGAGATGCTCGGATATTCGATATCCGAATTGGTAGGAAAAGACTGGACTGAAATTGTGCCAGCGCAGAAACACCGGCGCATCCTAAAACGCCTGAAAATCCGAACCGGGGACGAAAAAAAAGAGCATGAAATCGAACTGCTAACCAAGTCAGGCAAAAGGATTCCGGTGATTGTCTGTGCCCGTCCGGTTTTCCAATCGGAGCGAAGCGATGCCGAGCAATATCAGGGAGCCGTTTCAACTTTTATTGATATTACAAATATAAAACGAATCGAAAAAGAAACCGAATCCAGATCCGAGCAATTTAAGCTTATGAACCGGGCGCTAAATCTGCAAAGAAAAAAACTAACCGAGTTGACCGAAAAATTGGCTGAGGCTAACGAGGAACTGAAACGCTTATCCGAAGCAAAATCAGATTTTGTCTCGGCGGTCTCCCACGACTTACGGGCACCCCTCACGACAATTATTGAAGGGATGTGTTTGGTTGAAGACGGAACATTAGGCGAAGTGAATGAGGAACAAAAGAAGTTTCTTAAACTGGCAATTGAAGATGCCGAACATCTGAACGATTTCATCAATGATATATTAGACCTGGCAAAGATTGAAGCCGGTAAGATTCTACCAAAAAGGACTAAGGTAAGCCCCAAAAAACAGATCGAACGGATAAAATTGACCTACAAGAAATATATTCAGGAGAAAGGGTTAAGCCTGACGATAGACTTGCCAACCGAAAATATCGAAATTTTCTGCGACCCCAGCCATTACAATCGGATACTTAATAATCTATTAAGCAATGCCATAAAATTCACGCCAAACAAAGGCAAAATTGAAATTAAGGTCGAAACAAAAATAGGCGAAATGGTATTAACTCAGGTAAAAGATACTGGCATTGGGATTCCAAGCGAACAAAGACACCTTATCTTCCAGAAATTTGAACAGGTTGAACGGTCAGCACGTAAACCGGGCAGCGGTTTAGGTTTATCCTTGTGCAAGCAATTAGCAGAATTGAATGACGGTGAAATTGGCTTCGAGAGTGAAGTAAGCAGGGGCAGTAACTTTTATTTCACCTTACCCGCTTACAATGAGATTATCGATTTAAATTTTGCATTAAAGACAATTTCAAGCCAGACAAAACATATATCTGGTCATACCGTCGCCTTCCTTTTCAAATTTAGCGACGAAGCAATAAAAAATTCATCCAGCTCCTGCACACAGGGGCTGGATTCAGATGCCAATACCCTATTAAATAAGATTGCCCAAGCGCTACAACCTAAGACGTTATC
>JAOUPE010000305.1 GCA_029880025.1 Caldifarciminota bacterium | reverse complement strand
CTGTCCCTTTTTATGTTTATTTTCATTTATCTCGTATTGAACCGAAGTAAATCCAGTAACCGTAACCTCACCGTTGGTAGTCCAACCATCAAAGCGAGCTGAAACATCAGAGGGTAGGTAGAGTATGACATCGCCATTGGTTGTTGACATTACAGCAGACTCGGTTGAAATTAACCCGGTAAGAGTACAATCGACATTTCCATTAGTACTCTTCGCATCAATTCCACCCCGATGGTTCTCAGCTGTAACCTTACCGTTGGTAGTCTGAAGCTTTGCTCCAGCTATTATCCCGTCAAGCGAAACATCTCCATTTGTGGTGTTAACTTCAAGATAAGTAGACTCTTGAGTGGAAATATCGAAGTGAGCCTGGTAGTTGTGCCCGTTACTATTTGGCATATCAGCCTTCAAAGTTAGTTTGCCACCGGTCACATTATCGGTTACTACTACATTGCCGATATATTTCGCCGCATCAGTACTATCCTCTCCTCGGCAACTTCTTGTTATATCAGCCGCGATCATGGTATCTTGTGACGCTGAGACCGAAATATTACCATTTTTGGTAATCGCATCAATCTGAGTAATATCAGTAGCTGACCAAGTCCTTGTTTCAGTTACTTCCAATTTATAATCATAGTCCTGGTTATCGCTTTTGTTACATACCACCGCGAGAACAGCGACCAAAAGCAACATGCTGATTTTTTTCATAGTATCTTCTCCTTTCTTAAATTCTTTTGTAACTGGTTAGTAAGTTTTATTATAGGTAAGTATTATTAGATGTCAAAGTAAAATCTAGTTTTAATACATTCTTTGTTGCTTTATTTTTTCAGCCAGCCAGTTTTCATTGACCATAGACAAATAATCTGGGTTTCAAATCCTCGTCAATGTATTGTTTTGAGAACATTTAGAAAAGTTGAATAAGTAATACGGCTCGCTAACTCTTAGTTTCTGCCACAACGTAAAGGTAACGTAGCGGTGCATTACCGGTATTTACCACGTTATGCTCGGTTTCAGGCGGACAATAGACTGCAACACCAGATACAATCTCAAGCGGCTTCTGCCCGGTAATTTGTAATTGTCCCTTACCTTCTAATACGACAATCAGTTCTTCGAAATTTTCTGTACTGTGTTTTCCTACGGATTTTCCAGCCGACAAATGAACTAAACCAGAACGCATTGATACACTTTCCGGCGGTCCACTAAGAATCGGAAGGTGGTCGATTTCTTTGCCCGAAAAATGAATTAAGCGGGGATTTAAACTATCTTCAACTACTTTTGCCATTTCTATTTCCTTTCTAAAATCGATTCGAATTCAAAATCATCTCTTCTTATGAACTTGCCAATTTTCATCTACCCACAGACCAACGACCTGGATAGCGAAGTCCCATGATTCAATTGTCTTAATCGAATCGACAATCTGATTCATTTGTGTTTCCTTGGCGACTGGATTTCCGGCACAATCATAATGTCCAACGATTGCAATGATTTTAGAAGCATGTTTCTTGGTTGAAATTTCAACTCGTCTCTTAATCGAATTGATTAAGAACTGGTCTTTATTTTCTGCCAATATCTTATTCGGTCCTGGCTCGGTAATCATATTAACATAAGTTGCACTGCATTCTTTTTTCAGCCACTCAATGACTGGTATCTGGGTTCTTCCGTCTATACAATTTATTGCCGCAACAAATTTCATATTCTCATACTAATCGCTTTCCGCAAACTGTCAATAATTTCGTATTAATCTTAAACACTTAGAAATGTTTGCTTATTTCCCAATATACTCTGATTGACATAACCCATTTTTTCGTTAGTATTAACTTACCGAATGACCTACAATGAATTATTATTGATAAATTCCAATAATAAAAATCAAAGACTTCAAAACTTTACATCTAAACAAACATGACGCTTGATGCTAAATGCTTTACGCCTGATGCCGAATTCTTGCGTATTGCTTATAGCGTCTGGCGTATAGCGTATTTAGTTAGGAGGTGCAATGTCTGATAGAATAGCAATTGTCGGCATTGGCGCCACCCAATTTCGTTCAATCAGTCCGGATTTGTCTTATAAAGAACTGATGTTCGAAGCCGCGACCAAAGCGTTCGAAGATTGTGGCATCAATCCCCGAAAGGATGTGGATACATTTGTCACCTGTGCTGAAGATTATATCGAAGGCACATCCATCTTTGACGAATATACCCCAGACCAATTGGGCGCAGTTCTTAGACCGATGCATACCATAACCCAGGAAGGTTTGACCGGTTTAGCATCAGTCTATCTACAACTTCGGACTGGTCAATTTGAAATTGGCGTGGTTGAAGCCCATTCTAAAGTTTCGAATATACTAACTCCGAATGGTATAGCTGCCTGTGCCTTAGACCCAATCTATAATCGTCCGTTGAATATCAATCATCATGCTATCGCTGGCTTAGAAATGCATCGCTTCATGTACGAAACCGGAATCACTGAAGAACAATGTGCTAAAGTCGTGATTAAGAATCGAAAGAATGCTTTGGAAAATCCTTTTGCCGCTTATGGTGCGAGTTTGACCATCGAAGATGTCAACAATAGCGAATGCGTTGCCTGTCCGTGCTGTGAACTCCATATTGCCCAACCAGCTGACGGTGCAGTGGTGATTGTTCTGGCTACTGAAAAAAAAGCTAAATCACTTACTAAAAAACCGATTTGGATTAAAGGCATAGGCTGGATTAACTGCACGCCGACCTTGGAAAGCAGAGATTGGGCAAAAGCGACCTATTGCGAAAAAGCAGCTGAAATGGCATATAAGATGGCAGGCATTAAACAACCGATAAATGAAATTGACTTTGCTGAAATAGATGACACCTTCTCCTATAAAGAACTTCAACACCTTGCTGCAATGAAACTGGGCTGCGAATGT
>JAOUPE010000306.1 GCA_029880025.1 Caldifarciminota bacterium | reverse complement strand
GAATTCAGGGGAAGAGAATTGACTTTGTCAATTAAGAGTGAAAGCCAATTTGACGCAAAGAGAAGTGGCATCGAGAGATAAGCGATTGACGAAGGACGAGTTAGAAGAAAATTTGGCTTGATTTCAGCGTTACTTTTAAGTAACCTTTTATCCGAATCCGTTCTTAATTCATTGTTGACAACTTCTAACTTTTAGCTATTATATGCACAAAAGTGCATATAAGAATATGATGACAAAGACTGAAGAGTTTGTTGATTTATTTAAGGCGCTGTCAGATAAGATGCGTTTACGGATAATGTGGGTTTTGTGTCGAGCGAATCAAGAGCTGTGCGTGTGCGAAATTATGGATTCTTTAGACGAAAGCCAATACAATGTGTCACGACATCTTAAGATTTTGAAAAATGCCGGATTGGTGCAGGAACGAAAAGAGGGAAGATGGGTCTTTTATTCTTTATCGAAACCAGCAAACCAGGTTAATGAATTACTACTTCAAACCATTTTGGCAATTCCGCAGGAAGTTTTAAACGAAGATGCAGTGAGGCTGGAAAAAAGATTGTCATTAAGAAAAGATGGCAAAGTGGTCATCGGAATGGAATGCAATCTAAAAACATGAATCCAGATTTAACCACAGATTCTACTCGAAGAGTCCATTGAGCGAAGCGAGATGAACACAGATGAACACTGATGGGAAGAAATTCAGAATTGCGAATTTGGAACGTGTTTTCTAGCGTTGGATTATAGTGAAAAATTTGTTAGGAAATCAAAAGGAGAAAAAATGAAAAAGATTATCATTGGTTTAATGATAACAACATTTTTTTACGGTGCTTTTGCCCAGAATATTGCGGTGGTGAACGGTAAAAAAATTTCGTTGAAATTTTTGAAACAGGAGCTGGAAAAATTGCCCTTGGAGCTGCAAGAAAATTTTACGGAAGATTATCCGGGATTTCTGGAGGAGTTAATCAATCAAGAGCTGGTTCTTCAGGAAGCAATACGACAGAAGCTGGATACGATAAGTGAAGTTAAATCGCGAATCACCAGGAATAAGAGTATGCGCAATAACATTTTAATGGATGAACTGCTGAACCGAGAAATTCGCGCCAAAATCCAGATCAGCGAAGAGGAGATGCTGAAATACTTTAAAGATAATAAAGAACAGATGGAGGGATTAACCTATCAACAAATCAAGCCTCAAATTTTTCAGACCTTAAACAATCAAAAGCAATCGAAAGCGATTAAGCAATACGTTTCAAATTTGAGAAGCAAAGCTAAAATCACTTACAATGAAAAATGGTTGAAAAGTGAAGAAGCGAAAGAACAAAATCCGATAAAACAAGTGCTGAAGAATAAACTGCCGACTATGGCTGACTTTGGTGCGGATAAATGTATCCCCTGTATTCAAATGAAACCAATCCTCGACGGACTGCAAAAAGAATATAAGGGTAAAGCGAATATTTTGTTCCTTGATGTTAATGAGAATATCGCTTTGACCAGAAAATACCGAATCGTCTTGATACCGACCCAGATATTTTTTGATACTTCAGGTAACGAAATTTATCGGCATATGGGCTTCTTTCCTAAAGATAGTATCTTAATCCAGCTCAAAAAGGCAGGCTTAAAATAATTCAATCGCTCTTACTAAATGCCGAGAAGATAATCCAGACCAATCCCTGGCTGGCATTTGTCGTTGTCTTTTTCGGCGGAGTTCTGACCGCATCCAATCCCTGTGTGCTGGCAATGATTCCTTTGATGATTGGATTTGTCGGCGGCACTAAAGAACTGACCGGAATTAAAAAGTCATTACTTTTTTCCCTCTTATTCGTGATCGGGTTATCGATAACCTTCAGTATTATGGGTTTGATTGCGGCTACAACCGGTCGGCTCTTGGGTGATGTTGGTAATTTCTGGCGCTATATTGTGGTTGGGGTCTGTTTTCTGATGGGCATCCATCTGCTTGAGATATTCAAGATTCCAATACCAAGAATCAATGTCGGCAATCCTAAAACCACCGGTTTTATCGGTGCACTCTTAATGGGTATGCTTTTCGGCATCGTTTCGACTCCCTGCGCAGTGCCGATTCTGGCGGTTATTCTGGTTCTGATTGCTTCAAAAGGCAGTATTGTTTATGGTCTTGGGCTGCTTTTCTTTTATGCCCTGGGTCATTGTGCTTTGATTGTGGTTGCCGGCACGTCGATTGGTCTGGCAAAAGGTCTGTTAGAATCAAAACGTTTCCAGAAAGTTAATTTCTATTTGCGTAAGGTGGCAGCGGTCTTGATTATTCTGGTCGGCGTTTATTTTCTAATCTTAAAATAATTTGAAAGACCGAACCAGATTAATTATTTTTATCGCGGTATTTTTGGTTCTCTATTTTGTGCCACTTAGCGGCATCAGAATCCAGAATGCTATTTTAGAAGCATTGTTTATGCTAAAGGATTATGCTCGGGAACACGTCCTTTTCTGTTTGATTCCAGCTTTTTTTATTGCCGGCGCAATCACTATCTTCATCTCCAAAGAAGCGGTTATCAAATATTTTGGTCCGAAAGCGAATAAAGTGCTTGCCTATGGTGTGGCTTCAGTATCCGGCACTATTTTAGCGGTTTGCTCCTGCACCGTATTACCGATGTTTGCAGGTATTTATACCCGTGGTGCCGGTATTGGACCAGCCTCGGCATTTCTTTATGCTGGTCCGGCAATTAATGTCCTGGCAATCATTCTTACCGCCCGAATTCTTGGTGCCGAATTAGGAATCGCCCGAGCTTTAGGTGCAATCATTTTCTCGATTGTAATTGGGGTATTGATGGCAGTGATATTCAAAGAGAAGAAAGTTGAGACTGATGATTTTACCATACCCGAACCAGCGGAAACGAAATCGCGTTCTTTAGCTCAAAATGGATTATAT
>JAOUPE010000029.1 GCA_029880025.1 Caldifarciminota bacterium | reverse complement strand
TACTGAACCAGCATTTATTGATACAAGGGTAAAGTTTTAAATATGAAAGACCTAGGGGAGATATAATATTCATATCAATAAGTGCTGGTCGGTATCCTTCGGAGAATTCGGTGCGTTTCAGTGTTAAATCTCCTTTCCAATTTCTCGTCGCCTACCTGAAAATAAGTGCTGGGTTTTTCTCCGTGTCTCGGAGGTAGCCGCAACCTTTAGGTTGCGATTTCCTTCTTTTCGCTCGAATCGAGCGGCTACCTCTCAGTGGACTCAGAGTCTCTGTGGCTATTCCAAATCCAGGGCTAAAAAACTCAGCAAGTTTAATAGCTATAAAGCAATCTTGTGTTAATCTGTAGTAAATAGATAATACCCTCTCCTATCCGAATCAAATATAAAATACCGAAAATCAAATATATAGAAGAAATTTTCCCTCAATTTAGACATCAGTTATAACTAATCTTTTGCTGACGTAAAAATGCCAATTGATACTGTTTAATGTTTCTGAGAATTCATATGAGAATTATAGAAATATGAATTAGATTAATTATGTAAAGTATAAACAACCTGCCATTATTTGTGTTCGTAAACTTAACTTGACACCTACATTAACATTCATAGGATAGATGAGTGAATAATTCCTTCAGCAAGTCTCTCCGCTTTGTAATACTTGTGACCGGTGCTTCTGGCATCATTGCCCAGATTATTCTCATCCGAGAATTGATGGTCAGTTTTTATGGTAATGAGCTTTCAATCGGCTTAGTCTTAGCTAACTGGTTAATCCTGGAAGCTCTTGGTAGTTTCTTTCTGGGTAAGACGATAGAACGAGCCAAAAATAAAATATTTCTATTAAGCCTTGTCATAATCATCTTTTCATTAGCCCTGCCAGTTATGATTTATCTAGCGCGAATTATCAAGAACATCATCGGTGCGGTTCCAGGTGAAACTTTAAGTATTCCGACCATGTTTCTTTCTTCATTTCTGATTCTTTTGCCCTTAAGTGTTACCCATGGCGCACTTTTCACTTTTAGTTGCAATCTGTTTTCAGCCGGCACCAGAAGCGAAAAGGCGGTAGGTCGAGTATATGTTTTAGAAACAATCGGCACAATTGCCGGTGGCGTCATTTTACCTTATTTACTCATCCCGTATTTTTCTTCATTCACCATCGTATTTTTTATTGGTCTAATCAATTTTGTTGCATTATTCGGATTAATTTTAACAACGAAGTCTACAAGATTCAGTATTGGCTTGGGTTCATTGATGATTCTATTTATCTTACTAATAATTGCTAAATTACCGGCTAAAATCCAGAAATTATCAATAATACATCATTGGCAAGGTCATAATGTAGTTTATTACCAAAATTCGATTTATGGCAATATTGCTGTAATCAAACAACAAGAACAATATACTTTTTTTGAGGACGGAATACCAGTAATTAACACGCCAGTCCCGGATATCGCCTTTGCCGAAGATTTTGTCCATTTTCCCCTTTTGTCCCATCCCAATCCGAAAAGAGTGCTCTTGATTAGCGGTGGGGCTGGAGGAATCCTCACCGAGATACTGAAGTATCGAGTCGAGACTATTGACTACGTCGAATTGGACCCAGTGCTGCTTGAAGCGGTAGAGAAGTTTCCAACCCCACTTACAATTGAAGAACTAAGTGACCCTCGAGTTAAGCTGATTCACCAGGATGCAAGGTCATATCTTAATAATCAAAATAAATATTATGATTTGATACTGGTCAATTTCATTTCCCCGGCTACGATACAAATTAACCGCTACTTTACCAAAGAATTTTTCGCCCTGGCAAAGCAGCGACTGCATAAAGCTGGAATTCTCGCCAGCATCGGATTGGGTTCATTGTCTTATTTGAGCGAGGATTTGAAACGGATGATTAATTCCAATTTTTTAACGTTAAAATCGGTCTTTCCCCAGGTGAGAATAATACCAGGCGATTTTAATCTTTTTCTGGCATCGACAAACTCGGAAATCGATCTTAATCCTAAAGTAATAAGTGAACGATTGGAAGAACGTAATATTACAACCCGGCTTATCACTCCGGATTATATTTCTGACCGTTTGTCTGAGTATCGAATCGATTGGTTCTGGCAATCATTAGGGGAATACGACCGAAGAAAAATAGTTATTAATTCGGATTTAGCCCCCCACGGGGTATTTTATAATCTGATTTATTGGAGTTCTCTTTCAACCCCTGGTTTGCGTAAGTTTTTTAATATTTTTCAATCAATCACTGTCTTACATTTTGCCCTGGTACTTGTTTTAATAAGCGGAATCATTCTTATCTTTGTCAGGGTTGGTTCGTCTCATGGACGTCGGGCATTAGTAATTCCATATGCTCTCTTTTCAACCGGATTTGTTGGAATGGTTTTGAATTTAGTCATCATTTTGTCTTTTCAATCAATCTATGGTTATGTTTATCATCAAATCAGTATATTAGTCACCGCATTTATCGGCGGCACTGCTTTGGGTGCTTTCATTTCAACTGCTGGCATAGGAAAATTAAAGAAAGAAAGCAAATTTTTCTTATTGCTGGAATTAGCCCTGATTTTAATCTCACCAATCATTTATCTCATCCTCTTCAAAATCGGTGTGATTAATGATTCAGTTCAGGAATTTATATTTCCGGTTTTATCATTATTAGTCGGATTTTTTGTTGGAATGGAATTTCCGTTAGCCAATGAAATTTATTCGAGGATTAAAGAGCGGAAAAATGTCAAATCGGTCGGCTTGTTATACGCTTCGGACCTGGTCGGTGGTTTTCTGGGTGCGATTATAATTTCGATTGTTTTAATCCCGGTCTTAGGAATTTTTAATACCTGTATCATTGCCATGATGTTCAAAGTATCAAGTATCCTATTAATAATGTTAAGCCGATTATGAAAGATTTATTTTTTAGCGATAAGCCTTATGTTGTCAAATAAAATTAATGAAAAGTTTTACTTGACATCTTTTAAAAAATATAATATAAGTTATTAAGATGGTTACAATCCCGAGCCGCCCTTCTGCAAGTCCATTCATCCATTCATACCTTCCCTAAATCACACCTCCTGCTTGCAAAGGGCGGCCGTGATTTCGGCAAAAAGTTTTGAAATAACAACCAGCTCAAAGAAAAATAGCCCTGCTTGATGATCCACCGCGGCAAAGCTCGGTTTGGACAGAGCAGGAGAACCATAATATCTTAATAGCACTTTTTCTTAAATATCGCTTCTCTGTAAGTTAAATTTAAAAGTCCAATAAGAAGGTTTTAAGCCGTTTACGGTATTTACGGCTATTGTCGTCTATTTGCATCTAAAGTTGGCATAGTTGTTTGTGTTACAATCCCCCAACCACCCCAAGGCCACCCCTTTATTTCAATTAATCTCATACTTAGATTATGAGGAACTTTTTAAGTGAAATTCTGAATTTTTTGGGTAGCCGAGCGCTAAATTAATTGACAGGAATCTATCATTGTGTATAATGAAACAGAGGAAAGGAGGTAAGGATGAAAAAAATCCTGATTCTCGTTCTCCTAAATTTTCTTCATGCTCAAATAGTAATATATCCTTCGGCTGATGCGTGGTGTGACCGGCAGAATCCAAATATTAATCATGGTTCTGATACAATCCTCAATTATACCTATGCTTACCCTTATTCCGATCACGTCTCCTATTTAAAATTTGATCTTGATACAATACCACAAAATGTTGAAATCGATACTGCTTTCCTTTATATCTATTGTGTTTGGGGAAGCAATAGCGGAACTCTTTGTTTTGGCTTTGTCTCAGATGACAGTTGGACAGAAGATAGTATTGTCTGGAGTAATAGACCGAGCGGAAATTTCTTTTTTGGCAGAGGACCGGTAAGGATAGGATGGTATCAAGTCAATGCAACCGATAAAGTAAGAAATGAACATCGGGGAGATAAAAAAATCTCGTTTAATTTAGAACATTACATCGCGGGTGGTGGGAGTGGAAGGTTAAATAGCAGAGAAGCAAGTAGTAATAAACCTTATCTTCATGTAGAATTCCATACTGGTATTGAAGAACCGCCTTTAGAAATCATAATCTCTCCTAATCCTTTCTTAGCAACTGCAGAGATCTTAATTCAGGGAAAAGGAAAATTTAGGGTTTTTGATATAAGTGGAAAGATGGTTGATGAATTTGAAATAAAAGGCGGTAGTTACAGTTTTGGGAATAATTTACCTCCAGGAATATATTATCTTTACAATGAAAAGGGCAGAAAGATAAAGACGATAAAAGTTAAATAAGAAATTTCAACCGACCTTAAAATTCTCAATACTATGCAACCAACAAGGCTGACCGCCGTCAAAGAGAGACCGAATACTGGCGGGTTTGAGACAGAGCGAGTTGAGGGGAAAGACTTGAGTGGTTCTCCGGTTAAAAGTTCACCTAAGAAGGCTTTAAGCCATTTACAGTCACTAAAGTTGGCACAAAATTCGCACAATTTCATTTTGTCCATCGAAACACTTTAGTATTCGGTTTTTAATGACCCCCACATCCCCAAGGACACCCCTTTGTTTTAAAGCGACTCACACTCACGAAATGAGATAATTTTTAAGTAGCATTTTGAGTCCTTTAGGAGTGAATACTTCTGAATCTATTTAACTGGTATAAGTCTTACTTTTAACCTGATTTTTGTTTAATTTGTTCTTCAATAATTTTGATATTATTTTCAGCTATTTCAATTTCTTTTTTAGCGCCTATTTGTTTATAGATTTCAAGGGCTTGATTTAAATATTTCAGGGCTTTATCTAATTCTCCTCTGGTTTTATGGGCTATTCCAATGTTACACAGGTCTTTAGCGATACCTTCTTTATACCCCATATCCTGATGAATCCGAAGTATCTGCTCAAAGTACTTTAGGGTTTTATCCAAAAAGCTTTTGGTCTGATTGATTAACCCGATATTGCTCAGTTGTTTTACTTTTTCTACTTTGTCTCCAATCTTTTGTTGGATATCAAGAGCATTTTGTAAATATAGCAAGGCTTTATCTAAATTGCCTTTCGTCCCATAGATTAAACCAATGTTGTCAAGATTCATTACTACGCCTTTCTTATAGTCAATCTCTTTCGACACTCTCAATGCCTCGTCATGATATTTCAAGGCTTTATCCAAATCGCCTTTCGTCTGATAGATTAAGCCAATATTGCCGAGTTGTATTACTACATCTTCTTTCCGACCAAGTTCCTCATTAAGTCTCTTTGCGTCTTCGAAATATTGAAGAGCTTTGTCTAAATCACCTTTCACCTTGTAAATCATACCAATATTACCAAGTTTAGTTGCTATTCCTTTATCTCGTTCCAACTCCTTGTCAAGCTTAAGACTTGCCTCAAAGCATTCCAGGGCTTTTTCCAAATCTCCTTTCACTTGATAGATTAAGCCAATGTTGCCAAGGTCTTGAGTTTCACCTTGTTTATTAACCATCCCTCTATCAAGTTTTAATGCCTCTTCGTGAAATTTCAGGGCTTTATCCAAATCACCTTTGGTTTGATAAATTAAGCCAATATTGCCGAAAGCGACTACTTTTCCTTGTTTATCATTGAATTTTTCGGAGAGACGAGCAGATTCTTCAAGGTTCTTAAGGGCTTCATCAAACTTACCAAGATTGAAATGGCAAAGACCGATAAGGTTAAATAGAACCACGAGTTGAGTTCCTTTTGCATTATTTAAGGCTTCGTTAAAATATCTAATTGCCTCATCCAATTTATATTCTGCCATCGCCTTAAGACCTCTTTCAAAGGGAATTTTTACCCGTTCTTTCGCTTTGGGTAGTCCATCTAAATAGATTTTTAGTTCAAGAAATCTCTCGGCAAATTCCCTCTCTAATTTCACTAACTGCTTTTTTGAAGCCGCCCTTCGATAAAGAATTATTGCTACGATAATAACGATAAGAAAAAATATTACGCCGAAAATTATCCCCAGAAGATTAGCATTGATAGAGTATCCCAAAATACTAATTATCGTATTATTATAAGCAAAAATTTCTTTCGGTCAATTATCCTTAATATATATATTGCAAGTGCTATTTTCCTTTTAAGATTTTAGAAAGTTACCATTCCAATTTTTGTAGTGCTATGAATCCTAAAGACACCCCGTTATTTTAAAACAACTCACACGCGCGAAATGGGATAGTCTAAAGTTGCCAAAAAAGGCTCCGTCCCCAATATTGACTTAGCTGAAAAATTCTGTAAGCTATGGCAATTGAATACTGGCGGCGTAGCTCAGTTTGGACAGAGCAGGAGAATCATAATCTCTGTGTCAGGGGTTCAAATCCCTTCGCCGCCATTAAAGAAACAAATCTAAATCTTGTGCGGTGAAATTTTGAATTTTATCTCATGTTCCATATTAATTAAAATCGAGGAGGAAAAATGTCGTTAGAAAAATCTAAGGCAAAATTTATCTGGCTAAATGGCAAATTTATCCCTTGGGATGATGCTAAAATTCACCTCTGCTCGCATGTTGTACATTATGGGACCGGAGTCTTTGAAGGATTGCGTTGTTACAAAACTAAAAAAGGTTCGGCAATTTTTCGTCTTACCGAACATACCGACCGGCTCTTCAATTCGGCAAAGATTTATCGTATGGATATAGCTTACACAAAAGACCAGGTTAACCAAGCAGTTATTGATACCATTAAGAAAAATGAACAAGAAGAGTGCTATATTCGACCGATCGTTTATCGTGGCTATTATGAATTAGGGGTAAATCCTTTTAATTGTCCGGTTGATGTATCAATCATAACCTGGCTTTGGGGAAAATATCTCGGGAGTGAGGCGACCGAACAGGGTGTCGATGTAATGGTTTCATCCTGGAACCGGATGGCGCCCAATACCTTTCCGGCAATGTCAAAGACCTGTGCCAATTATATGAATTCTCAGCTCATTAAGATGGAAGCATTGAAATACGGTTTTGTTGAAGGTATTGCTTTGGATGTGAACGGCTTCGTCAGTGAAGGGTCTGGTGAAAATATCTTCCTAATAAAAAATAGCAAGATCCATACTCCGCCCCTCCATGCCACAATCTTACCTGGAATTACCCGAGATACGGTGATTCGGATTGCACTTGACCTGGGTTATGAGGTAGTTGAGACAATGATGCTCAGAGAATTCCTGTATCTGGCTGATGAAGTATTCTTTACCGGGAGCGCGGCTGAGATCACACCAATCCGTTCGATTGACAAGATTCAAGTTGGTGCCGGTAAACCTGGACCAGTGACTAAAGAATTACAAAAGAGATTCTTTGCAATTATTGAAGGCGATATCGAAGACAAATATCACTGGCTGACCTATCTAAAGTAGCTAATAGCTTCAACAAATGAAAATCGGTATCGGTTCAGACCATCGAGGTTTCAAGCTCAAAGAATTTCTTAAACCGATATTAGAAAAAGCTAATCATGAAGTTTTGGATTTTGGTGTCTTTGATGAAAACCCTGCCGATTACCCTGATACCGCATACACCTTGACTAAGGGTTTGCAGAAAAAAAAGATTGAGCGAGGAATTCTTATCTGTGGCTCAGGTCTGGGAATGAGTATTGCTGCTAACAAAGCTAAAGGAGTCAGGGCAGCATTATGCCTTAATGAAAAAATGGCACAGATGGCACGAAATCACAACGATGCTAATGTTCTGATATTAGCCGCCAATTTTACCACTCCCAGCCAAGCCAAAAAGATTTCAAAGGTCTGGCTAAAAGAAGAATTCGCAGGTGGCAGGCACTTGCGCCGGGTTAAAAAAATACTTAAATATGAATCCTTTTAGAAATTTTTTCCATCAGATATTCAATCTACATAACCATAATTCTTAATACTAAGTCTTCGCTAACCGGATGAAAATCAAACCTCTCGCCTTTGATAGTTTGGGCACCAGAGGCATGGCGACCTTTTTAGACCTTTCTACAAAAATTCTTATCGACCCATCGGTTGCCTTAGCACCTTCTCGCTACAATTTACCGCCCCATCCTAAAGAATTGGCAAAAAAAGAAGCGCAGTGGCAGGCGATTGTTGAATGTGCCGATAAAACTGATATTATCATCATCACTCATTACCATTATGACCATCATAATCCAGAATTTCCCGAACTCTTCAAGGATAAGATAGTAATCATCAAAAATCCTAAGGAGAACATCAATGAAAGTCAAAAGGAACGCGCTTCTGTATTTCTGCATCGAATCAATGGATTAGCTAAGAAAATCTTAATTGGGGATGGAGCAAATTTTCAATTTGACAATCTCGAAATTACCTGTTCCAAAGCAGTATGTCATGGTGTTAGCAACAAATTAGGGATGGTGATAGAAATCGCAATTAAAGCGGGGGCACAAAAATTCCTATTTTCCTCGGATGTTCAAGGGATGCCGCTGGATGAACAGGTGGCATTTATTTTACAACAAAATCCCGATATAATATTTATGGATGGACCTATGACCTATTTGCTCAATTACCGCTATCGCCTTGAGGATTTGGCTCATTCCCTTAAAAATATTTTAAGGGTCATCAATGAAACTAAAGTTTCAAAATTTATTATCGACCATCACTTACTCCGTGATTTAAATTATAAAAATCATCTTGAGGAAATTTTTGCTACTAATTTGGGGAATACCGAGATTCTTACTGCTGCCGAGTTCTTAGGGGTCGGAAATGACTTGCTTGAAGCCCGACGCCAGGAACTTTATAAAAATTTGAAGATGATAACTTAAAATTTAGCCACACCTTTAATATTTATAAATCAATATATTTTCCTGGTATTTTACTGTTGCGCTGCCAGCATTACCGAGATTACCGTTACCGCTAAGGGTATTGCAATCGAACTTAAAACCTGGACATAATCTTGCCACCACTTGAAGCTCACTCTTGGCACATAAATAATATCACCGGGTTCGGTTATCGGGTCAGGCAAAATCGAAATTTTTTGGTTTTCTCTTTTCAAATAAGCCCTTCGGAGATTTGCGTAATTGGTTGGTCCACCGGCTTGTCCGATATAATGGGAAACTCTTTGATTAGGAGTAAAAAAGAAAGAACCAGGCGCATCTACTTCTCCTTCGACATAAACCAGGGTATTGATTGGAGGAATTACTAAAATATCGGCATTCATCATTTCCAGATTTGCTGATTGGTCATTTTCCAATAGTATTTTGTTAAGATCTACCGGTATCTTTTTTCGCTCACTTGAACCGAATGCCAAGCGTTCAATATAAGTAGCATTTAAATCAGCCCAGGGCGTAACCCCTCCTGCTTTGTTGATTAAGTCCAGGACTCGTTCCCCTGGTGTCAATTCATAAACACCTTCACTAATTCGTTCCTTCTCGGTAGTCAAAGCCGAAGTTCGAAGTTTTGAGCCACCTCTGCCGAATACCGCACCTTTTACGCTGACCATTGCTGAAACTGCCGGGACAAAAATTATATCGCCCGATTCAATAAATGGATTGGCAGTCAAATCCCCATTAATTTCAAATTGTTCTAAATTAACCTCAGTATAAAATTGTCCGTTGCGCAGCAATCGAATCTTGGCTTTTGAACCTACCGGAGTAACCCCACCCGCCCGGTTGATTACTTGTGAAATTCGCTCAGTTGGAAAGGCATTGTATGCACCCGGTTTTTCCACCTCACCGGTCACAAAGACGATGCAGGTGTGGATACCGGTTAATGTCAATTTTATCTTGGTCTCCTTAAAATATCGGGCAAAAACAATATTTATAGAATCTTGAGCTTGTTTCAGGGTTAAACCACTTACCCCTACCGCATCGATTATCTCGTGATATGGTTTAGATAATCCCGCTTCAGTAATCTGAGCCATTGGTATATTTATTGTCATCTTTCCCTCATAAGTCACAAAGGTGTTATAAGAATAAGTGTTTTTCCCCATAATGGTTACTAATAGATTATCTCCGGGCATTACGACATATTCTTCGGGATTAATCGGCGTTTCGATTCCCTGCAATCCACCCGTCTCCTGTGTAACTTGAGCAAAACTTAAAGAGTAAAAGACGATTATAATTAATATCGCTTGTGAGATATTTCGCATCGCACCATTTTAGGGTAAAATTTATCCCTGTCAATAATTACCCTTTGATTAATTTTAGTCTTAATTATCAAAAATCGGTTAAAAAATCATTGTTTGAGGCAAAAATTTATTGACAAGGCATTAACCATGAATAGAATTGGCTTACCGTGTTAATGTTTACTAATACTTTAACTCAACAGAAAGAGCCATTTTCGCCGATTTCTGACCCGGTAAAAATCTATGTCTGCGGTATGACCGTTCAAGACCAACCACATATGGGGCATATGCGTGCATACATCACCTCTGACCTCGTAAAACGCTATCTTGAGTTTAGTGGTTATAAGACACTTTTAATTCAGAACTTCACGGACATTGACGATAAAATCATAATCAGGGCAAAAGAAGAGAATAAAGATTACCGGATAATTGCCGAGCAATTCATTCAAGAATATTTAGAGGTGGCGGATGGGTTAAACATTGAAAGAGCCGATATTTTTCCTCGCGCTACCCAACACATTCAAGAGATAATTGAATTAGTTAAGGTTCTTGTTGACAAAGGCTTAGCTTACAGAGCCAATGGTGATGTCTATTATGACGTGACAAAATTTGTTGACTACGGCAAACTTTCCAAAAAACGTCTGGATGGTCTAATCGCCGGTGCTCGAATCTCTCCAGGCGAGAAG
>JAOUPE010000304.1 GCA_029880025.1 Caldifarciminota bacterium | reverse complement strand
AAAGTATCTCAAGCCAAAGCCAGGGATGCGGTTTTTAGATGTTGGCTCATCGGCGAATTTAGCCAATTATCGATTAGACCATTCGCCAGCTACTTATTACGGAATCGACATAAGTCCTGAGTTAATTAAAGCGATGAAAAATTTCGTGCTTCGTGAGAATATCAGAATCGGCGGTTTATATGTCGCAGATATTGCCAAGATGCCCTTTAAAAATAACTTCTTTGATATCGCTGCGGCAATTGGCGTTCTGGAGTATTATGACATTGCTTACATCAAAAAAGCCCTTAAAGAATTAAACCGGGTTTTGAAACCAGAAGCAAAAATGGTTCTGGATATGCCGAGTTTAAGACATCCTGATATTGATACAATGTTTGAATTTGAAAAATATTTGGGTAGACCAAGACTCAATATTCCGACCCGACAACAATTTGAAAATGAACTGAAAAAAATATTCTCGATTGATAAAATCGACGATTCAACTTTAATGATTAAGTATTTCGCTAGAACCAAAAAAGTTTAACCGGATAATTTTGAATAAAGAAATACTTTCTCGCTCAATTGAAACTAATCTAACCGAGCGCATCCGCCTTTTCCCTCATCTCGATAAGTCTTTTTGCTATCTGACGCTGCATTGACCTTACTTCCAACAAACCAAGAACTTTATTATCTTTGGCGACGACTGGCAGATATTCCAACCCGTATCGACTCAATATTTCTTTTACCTCAGCTAAAGCAGTATCCGGTGCCGCTACCGCAATAACCGGTTCCATAAGGTCATGGGCTAAGAGGAAAGCACCAAACTCTGATATGGCAAGCGTTTTCTTGATATTGTCTATGGTGATTATCCCCAATAACTTTTCATCCGAATTGACCACCGGATAATATAGGCTATCACTTTCGCCAAATATTCGCAAGATTTCACCCAGCGACATATTCTCGTAGACCAAAGGGATTTGCTTATCCAAGATATCTTTTGCCCGGCTTTGACGAATTATGTCATCTTCGGTAATATCTAAACCAACCTCTTTCGCCTTTATAAGCGCCAGCCTGACAAATGACGGACCAAGGATTTCTAAAATGAATGTTGCTGCCGTAATAATAATCACAATCGCATTGCCAATTTGTTCTGGGAAGCGCTGATAGGCTAAAAGCGACAAGCCAATCGCCACCCCGGCCTGGCTGAATAGACAAAGGGGTAAATATTTCTGGACTGATTTTTCGGCTCGGGAAACTCGCGCCCCGAAATTTGCCCCAGACATTTTGCCTAAACTTCTTGCGATAATATAAATCAATCCAATAATGATGATTGCCCAATTCAAATGCTTCACATTCAATTTTGCCCCGACCAGGACAAAGAATAAAACATAAATCGGCGGAGCAAATCGTTCCACCAATTTAAACACCTCTTTACTCTTCCTTGGTGTAAAGTTTACAACGGTAACCCCTAAAAACATTGCCGCCAGTATCATATCCAGTTTCATTGCAATCGAAATCCCTAGCACGAGAAGCACGGTACCGATACTAAAGGCAAGAATCCTGTCCTCTTCCCGATATCTCCGAAGCAGCTTACTTAAAACAAAACCCGATGCCGCGCCGATAACAATCGAGCCAATAATCTCATAGATTGGATGAATGAATCCGGACAAAATCGATTCATTAACGGTTCCGGCTAACCTTGAAGCGATACTCGAGGCAAGGGCAAAAAGCAGCAGGGCAAGCGCATCGTCCATTGCGACAATCCCAAGGACCGTCCTGGTCAGTGGACCACGTGCTTTATATTCCCAAATCACCGAAGCGGTTGCGGCTGGTGCGGTTGCCGAAGCGATTGCTCCTAACAATAAAGCAATCGCCCATGCCATTCCGGGATTGTGAAATAGAAATGTCCCAGCGATTCCCACCAATAATGAAACGACGATGAAAGCAGCCACCCCTTCCGAAATCAGGACATATAAGAACTGCTTCCCATACTTAGCGATGACATCTTTCTTAAGTTCGCCCCCGATGATAAAACCAATCAAGCCCAATGCGAAGTAACTGAACGGTGTAAGCGCGTTTATTATCTGTTTATCAATAATTTTTATGCCCGACTGCCCGATCAGGATTCCGAGTGCAATATATCCGACCACCTGAGGGATTTTAAGTTTTTGAAATACCCGACCACCAATCGTCCCACCGAATAGCGCTATGCCTAAAAGGACCAATATATTTAAATGTTGGATCGATATTTTAGAAAGAAGTTGTCTTACCAATTCAAACATCTAATTCTCCAGAATGTATCGCATTAAATTCAATTTTGATGAACTTATTAAAGTTATCAAGGATTACCTAATTGTCAATCCGATTATTAAGAGAAAATGAATAAGTAGCATAATTGGTAACTAAAAGGTAGCTTTATCGATAATCCTCTTGTTTGCTCCCTAAGTCCGGCTAAGGCAGGTCCCTCTGGAACGGCACGCCGTCATTATCCAGAAATCAAATATGAGATATCGAAAAAGATGGCGGATTTTTGTTCTGAATAAAGGTATCCTAGATATGTGCCTTTTCGCAGGATTTCTCCAATTGAAAATCACCAATGAAACTAGATACAATTCAATAAGCGATCGCTTGGTTGTCTGAATTAAAAGACTTTTCTTGGATTTTTCTGCTTCTTGACATTGGTTTGTTTCTGATTAAGCTGTTCCTAACTTCAGCCCTTATGCATATTGCAATTGATACACTTTCGGCAAAGTCTTTTCACCACGGAACGGGGGTGTATGTCTTTAATCTAGTCAACCGTCTAATAAAAATTGGTGCCGAACATCGATTTATTCTTTATCTTACCCAACGCAACGCCGATTATTTCTCAGATTCAGATAATATTAAAAGAATATTTATCACTTCGAATCGCCCTTTACGCATTGCCTGGG
>JAOUPE010000303.1 GCA_029880025.1 Caldifarciminota bacterium | reverse complement strand
ACGAATGCTGCCGAATTGAATGAATTCCTTTCATTATTCGGCAAATTCGCTGATATTTGTTAATTCGTCATGGATAATTAATAGATAATTGGAGGTCATAGTGAGTGCAACACAAACTGTTCACCAAGCAAAGCGCGGTGAAGTATTAGAAATCCGCTGGCATGGTCGAGGCGGACAGGGTGCAAAGACTGCAGCACTGCTTTTTGGTGAATCTGCTTTGGAGACCGGTAAATATATTCAGGCATTTCCTGAATACGGACCAGAGCGGATGGGTGCACCGGTATCAGCTTATAACCGTCTTTCGGATGAGCCAATCCAAATTCATTCGGCAATCAAAAATCCGAAGATTGTCGTGGTCTTAGACCCAACCTTGATTGATGCCGTCCACGTTTTGGAAGGGTTGAAAGAGGACGGAATCCTCTTGGTCAACACCAAAGAAGAACCGAAAGCTCTGAAACAGCGACTCGGATTAGAAAAAACCAAAATAAAAGTCTTTACGGTTGATGCGACTCAAATTGCAATTGATACGATTGAACGTCCGATACCGAATACGCCGATGCTCGGTGCATTGGTCAAGGCTACAGGTGTTTTTAACATCGACTCGATGCTGGAATCAATCAAAAAGAAACTCCAAGTTAAATTCCGCGGCAATGTGAAATTAGTAGAAGGTAATATCGCTTCGGTAAAAAGAGCCTACGAGGAGGTAAAGTCAGAATGACGAAACTAAAGAGTTGGAAAGAATTGCCTTGCGGAGCAATTTTGACCGATACCAAGGCGGTATTGGAAAATAAAACCGGCGCCTGGCGAACAATGCGCCCGAATTTGGATAAAAAGAAGTGCATCAATTGTCTGGTCTGCTGGATTTATTGCCCGGATGCAGCAATAAAAGTGAAAGATGGTAAGGTTATCGGAATTGATTTGGATTACTGCAAAGGATGCGGAATCTGTGCCGAAGTTTGTCCGCCAAAAGTAAAGGCGATAACAATGGTGAAGGAGGAAAAATGATAGTCGCGAAAACTGGTAATGAAGCGATGGCGTATGCGATGAAACAGATAAATCCAGATGTCGTGGCAGCATATCCGATTACACCATCAACCGAAATTGTTCAGATATTTTCCAGTTTTGTTTCAGACGGCGTGGTTGATACCGAATACGTTGCAGTTGAGAGTGAACATTCGGCAATGAGCGCTTGTATCGGTGCAGCCGCAGCCGGTGCTCGGGCAATGACCGCTACTGCTTCCCAAGGTCTGGCATTGATGCATGAGATGCTATTCATCGCTTCGGGTTTAAGATTGCCAGTCGTGATGTGCGTGGCGAGTCGAAGTCTTTCTTCACCTCTAAATATCCATTGCGACCATTCGGATACGGTTGCTTCAAGAGATGCCGGCTGGATTCAAATCTACAGTGAAAATTCGCAAGAAGGTTATGACAGTGTGATTCAAGCGGTAAAGATTGCCGAGACGATATATCTGCCAGTAATTGTCGCGATTGATGGTTTTATCCTTTCTCACTGCATGGACCGTATCGAAATCTTAGAGGATAAAGAAGTTCAGGATTTTATTGGAAAATTGAAACCCAACTACACGCTATTAGATGTCGAGAATCCAATAACGGTCAGCCCGGCTTGTTTGCCTGATTCTTATTTTGAACACAAGCGGGCACAGGCACAAGGGATGAATGATGCGCTGCCAGTAATCGAGAAAGTAATTGAGGAATTTGCCAAGAAGTTTGGTCGAAATTATCCAGTGATTGAAGGTTATCGAACCGAAGATGCAGAAGTTGTGGTTATCGTGATGGGTTCAACCGTAGGGACGGCTCGGATTGCGGTTGATGAGATGCGAGCACAGGGTAAAAAAGTCGGAATGGTGAAACTCAGGGTCTTTCGACCCCTTGTTCACCAAAGAATCAAAGAAGTTTTGAGCAAGTTTAAAGTCATCGGAGTCTTAGATAGGGTTGAATCGGTAAATTCTTATGTCAGTCCGCTGACTACTGAAATTCGTTCGGCACTTTATGATGTGAGTCCAAAACCTTTAGTTCCTTCTTTTGTCTATGGTCTGGGCGGTCGTGAGATTACGTCTGAAGATATAATCGAGGTGTTTGAACAGTTGCTGGAGATGAAAAAGACTAATAAGATTAAAGATGAAGTTACTTATATAGGAGTGAGGTAAAGATGGCGTCTTTAAAAGAACTATGTAAAGAACCCGAGCTTTTCTCGACCGGTCATCGAGCTTGTGCTGGTTGTGGTGAAGTTTTAGCCGTACGTCAGATTCTTTTAGCTTCACTAAAACCAGTTGTTTGCGTAATGCCGACTGGCTGTTTAGAGATTGTATCAACTATCTATCCTCATACTGCCTGGCAGGTCCCAATGTTCCATAATGCGTTTGAGAACGCTGCAGCAACTATTTCCGGGGTTGAAGCGGCTTATAAGGTTTTACGACGCAAGGGTGCGATTAATAAAGATATTAACTTCATTGCCTTTGGTGGTGACGGTGGCACCTATGATATTGGTTTTCAGGCTCTATCCGGTGCAGTGGAAAGAGGACATCGTTTCTTGTATGTCTGCTTAGATAACGAAGCCTATATGAATACTGGAATCCAACGCTCTTCAGCTACGCCATTGGGTGCTCATACCACAACCTCTCCAGCCGGTGAAAAGATTCCGGGAAAATTACAGTGGCGAAAAGAGATTGTTGAGATTATGATTGCCCATGACATTCCTTATGCGGCTCAGGCAACGATTCAAAACTGGAACGATTTATCCAATAAAGTGCGTAAGGCTTTGAGTGTACAAGGACCAAGTTTTATTAATGTCTTAGTGCCTTGTCCATTGGGTTGGGGTTATCTTTCAGAAAAGACGGTTGAGATTTCAAGGTTAGCGGTTGATACCTGCTTCTGGGCACTTTACGAAT
>JAOUPE010000302.1 GCA_029880025.1 Caldifarciminota bacterium | reverse complement strand
CCGACTTTAGATAATTCGATACGCTGGAAATAACCGATTAAAAAGACGATGACCTGAAGCACTAAATAGATGATCGAGGTTCGGATTAAACTAGGAATACTGCCTTTGGCAATGTCAACATCGATCGCATGTTTTATGAGCAATGGACCAAATAGGGATAAGACGGTGGAAAAGAGTAAAAGCAGGGCTGCGGTTATGATTTTTGCCCGGTATGTACGGAAATAGGGCATAATCCTGGGCAAGAGCTTTCTGCCCAAGCCCTTGGTCTTGGATTCTTCTTCTAAATAAAACAGGTCTTCGTCAAACATAAATTGCTCCGATTATAAATAAAATAACTAAGCAATGTCAATTCACATATTTTTGCGACTTTAAGGTCGCGATTTTTTGCAGGGGGTGTTATCTTATTTCATGTTCGTAAATTATTGCGATACTATAACCTACTTACTTCCCTTTGTCAAGCGATATTTTTAAAGCTTAAATGTTAATAGCTTTGAGTTTAATCTTGACCAGGTTGTTTAATCTCGTTACACTGCTGTCGTTGCAATGTACAAAGTTAGTAGCCGCAGGCTTTAGTCCGCCAAAGGCGGATTGCGGCTACCCAATACTATAATGACTGAATGGAAAAATATGTTGGACGAATTAATTAAAGTATTGAAAAGATTACGCAAGGAATGTCCCTGGGACCGAAAACAGACCCTGGCATCGGTTCGACCTTTGATAACCAGCGAAGCGTTTGAACTGGATGCAGCAATTCGAGAAAAGAACAGTCAAAAGATTGCCGAAGAATTGGGCGACCTGCTTTTTTTAATTCTTTTCGTTACGAGGCTCTTGGAAGAAAAGAAAAAAGCAAATTTACCCCGAATTATTAAACAGGTTAAGAATAAACTAATTTTAAGACACCCTCATGTATTCAAGAAGGTTAAAGTCAAAGATGTCCATGAAGTGCTCAGCAACTGGGAGCGAATAAAACAAAAAGAAAAGAAAGATTCTATCCTGGCTGGTGTGCCAAAGAGTTTACCGGCTTTGCATAAAGCCCAACTGGTTCAGGAACGAGTGAAAAGGGTCGGATTCGATTGGCCTAATCACAAAGGAGTCCTGGAAAAAATAGAAGAAGAACTCACCGAATTGAAGGCTGAAATTAAAAAGCAACAAAAGAGAAAAGCACAGGAAGAATTTGGTGACTTGTTGTTTGCGATAGTCAATCTGACCCGACATCTTGATGTTGATGCCGAGGCTGCCTTAAATCAATCAACCGATAAATTTATAAAAAGATTCAAGAAATTAGAAAAGAATTTCACCAAAAATAAAAAGGACTTAACAAAGTCATCTTTGGCTGAAATGGATAAAGTCTGGGAAGAAGTCAAATAACCAAAACATTAATCTATTTTACTTCATCAAAGTTTTTTATTAGCCCTAACAATGAAACATAAAGTTATAATCCACAACCTTGACAGTTGAACAAATAAGGATTATTATTCAAATCCTACTGAACAATGTTAGAATTTGCTAAACATTTAAGCAACGAATTAGTTTTTGATGCTCCGGCGGTAACCAACCGACACGAATTATTCCAGTTTGTTGCCAACCAGTTGAAACAAAAAGGAATAATTACCAATCCTGACTTCATTACCCAGAAGCTAGATGAGCGAGAAGCAGAAGGACCAACATCGGTTGGAGATGGTATCGCAATCCCCCATATCATGCTTGATAATTTTTCTGATATCCACATTGCGATTGTACGTTTATCCGAACCTCTGGACTGGGAAGCCTTAGACCGGCAACCGGTAAATCTGGCATTTTTTATCTTTGCGCGCGAAGCCGAAAAAACTGCTTATATCAGAGTTTTGGGTAGTTTGGCTACCAGATTGCACCGGAAAGGCATTGTGGAAAGAATCCTTGAAGCATCCGATTCCAATGATGTTATCTATGTTCTTCTATATCCGGTTAAAGAAAGCATTATATATCGTTACCGTCGTTATATCTATTATGCGGCAGTAGTGCTGGTCGGCTTCTTCATTTTCAATTTTCTTTTCCCAAAAATTTCACTGCCGACAACTGAATACTTTGCGAAATTAGATTATTTGAAATTCAATCAAGACCCGTGGTTATTTCGCCAGATTATCGCCTCGACTGTATTCTTTGCCACGGTTATCGGCACCCTGCTTTTCTGGCGTCACCGGGTTGCAATTGCGGCATTTGGCTTGGGCGTCTTACTTTTATCCGGCACCCTGGATATCGATACTACGGTTCGGTTTATGTCGATTCCAACCATTCTTTTCATAATGGCGATGATGGCAATCATTTCCTGGGTAAGCGACCTGGGGGTTTTTCGATTTATCGTGGTTTGGGCACTAAAACGGGTCAAGGGTTCGCCGACCTATTCACTTTTAATTTTGATGTTCTTCTCCTTAGTCCTGGCTGCATTCTGCGATGAAGTAACCGCAATCCTTATAACAATGGCTTTAGGACTTGAAGTCACCCGACGAACCAGAGTTTCACCTTTTGTCTTTTTGTTGAGTTTAGTTTTTACAACCAATGTCGGCAGTGCTTTAACCCTGGTTGGTAATCCGATCGGTATCTATTTGGCTTTTGCCGGCAAGTTAAACTTCGAGGATTTTTTGCGCTGGGCAACACCGGTCTCTCTTTTTACCGCAATAGTTGTAGCAGGGCTCTGTTTATTTGGGTTTCGCAAGGCACTTCGACCAAAACGGACCGGATTGACCACAAGATTCGATGACATGGATGAGTGGAGCGAGGTCAGCGACCGCAGGAAATTTAAGATTGGCGCAATTCTTTTCGTTATCGTAATTCTCCTGATTGCCTTACACAGTCGCATTGAAGCGATGCTGAACTTGGTTGAAGGTACCGCTTTAGTTGCCGCACCGCTTTCAGTTTTAGGGATAATTGTTTTTACCG
>JAOUPE010000301.1 GCA_029880025.1 Caldifarciminota bacterium | reverse complement strand
AATGTTGGCAACGACACAGTTCGCATTACTTTCGAAGTTGTTGAGGTCGTTTCAAGCATTTGGGAATCAATGACTGCAGTTCCACAGCCACCTTCAGGCAAGCGACCAAAATCCGGAACCTGCATGGCAGGACTCGAAACAGACGGTCTAATCTACTATCTGAAAGCTTCCAATAAACAAGACTTCTACACCTATGACCCAGGTGCCAATGCCTGGACTCCACTCGAAACCATACCAAAAGGTGAAAAAGTAGCCGGTGACGGCAAGAAACCGAAAAAGGGTGCGGCAATGGCAGCTTACGCTCCAAACAAGTGTATCTATGTGCTGCGCGGCAACAATACACTCGGATTCTGGAAATATCAAGCAGATACAGTAGGAGCTGGTGATACCATCGGTTGGAAAAAGATGGCGAACTTCCCAATGGGTGCCAAGAAAGTGAAGGATGGTTCGGGCTTAGTTCTGGTTGAGAAGGGTGGCAACGACTATCTCTTCGCATCACGCGGTGCCAAACAATCCGACTTCTATCTCTATGACCTGGCTGGTGACTCCTGGATACAGGTAAAGAGTCCGCCGGTTGGTCTAAGCGGCAAAACCGGTTACAAGAAAGGCACTTGTATGGCATATGATGGCGAAAACGTCTGGGTCCTGCAAGGCTACTATGGTTCATTCTTCAAATATAACGTTGAAGCTGATTCCTGGACCGAGTCAAGATGGTACAATTACAAGACCTATCTTAACCGTGACGGCAAGAAGAAGAAGCCGAAAGATGGTGCAGCCTTTGTTTACCTCAACGACTGGATTTACATGCTCAAAGGCGGCAACACGTATGAAATGTGGAAGATTAAAGTTGGCGGCGATACAGTTGGCGATTGGGCTCAGATGGCAGAGAACTGGGATATTCCACCTGGTCCACGCAACAAGAAAGTCAAAGGCGGCGGCTGCATGATTAATTGGGGTTCCTACTTCTATGCTGGAAAAGGTAAGAATACCGATGAGTTCTATCGTCATGGCAGGCCATACGAGACTGTGACATTGGCGAAATCGATAACAACCGCACAAGGTGTAATGGGTAATAAGGTCGCGACAAACAACTTCAAACTGACCATCGCACCCAACCCAGCGATTAACGTGGCAGCCGTAAGATACACGCTTCCAGTTCCTGGACCGGTCAATATCAAACTCTATAACGTTACTGGTGCCCTGGTTAAATCTCATACCATTACCAATCCGACTAAAGACGGCGTATTCTTCATCGATGCGAAATCAATGCCTTCAGGTGTTTATATCTTGCGCTTCAATGCTGGCGACATAAGGGTTACCAGAAAGATGGTGCTCGAGAAGTAACCCTACACGAATAAGTAAAGGGGCTCCGTTGCGGAGCCCCTTTTTATTTTGTAAGAATTATTAACCACTGAAAACCCCGAAGACACAGAAATTCAACCGCAGAGATAGCAGAGATAACAGAGAGAAGAAATAAACCACAGAGGAACACGGATAAAAATTAACCACAGAGGACACTGAAACCACGAAATTAAATTTATTAACCGAAGATACTACTACAAAAAATCATAGTAAAAAGTTTAACCCGCTAACAAATTATTGAAATTAAAATCTGGTTGAAAGAATTTAATTAATTTATATAATTATAGGAAAATTAAGAGACTGCGGTTAAAGTTTATATCTGTAATGGCTGATAAGGAGACAAGCTTTTTGCTCAGATTAGAACAAAGAACCCAGGAATTTCAGCATCGGGAAGGCACGCAATCATCAAGTTAAAGATTTAGCCGCCTCAAAAATGGGTTACAAAAAACGCTTCAAGCTTAATGCTATACCCCAAACGCCCGAACCGTTATTTTAGCAAAGGCATGATGCGTAGAGCGTAAGGCATTGGTTGTAAACCAAGATGGCATTCACCCGGTTAGAAATATCAAAAATAATGAAGTCGAACTTAGAGACTTTTTTAGATTGCCTGTAACCATCGGGCAATTTCTAACATGGTAAAGCAAAAGGAGGTAAGATGCCACAAAACAAAACTATAATTACAATTCTACTTT
This sequence comes from Caldifarciminota bacterium, assembly GCA_029880025.1. Taxonomy (GTDB): domain Bacteria; phylum Hydrothermota; class Tepidihabitantia; order Tepidihabitantales; family JAOUPE01; genus JAOUPE01. The sequence continues at coordinate 868 of JAOUPE010000301.1, read as the reverse complement.
TTGGATTAATCAGTTCGGTTGCTGTCCCGATTGACCCACCCCGGTCAATTGGATTTTCGAACCCGGGGAAAAATTGTGATTGGACGTATGCGAGAGCGGTTGGCAACATTGGTAAGGTCTTTAGTAACGAAAGGAATGAGCGGGCAGGTGATTCATACGAAGCACAAGGCTTAGACCGGTTAGAGAAAACTGGCAAAAAAATAGATAGTAGACCAATCAAGAAAGTTTCGGTCAAAAAAACACCGCCCGGTCGGCTTAATCCGGTTTTGTTGATTCCGGATTGGACCACTGATTCGGTCGGTATGTATGACCCGGATGATGGAACATTTCTTGGTAATCTACTTTACGTGCCCTTACTGTACGGAACAATAAGTTCACCCAAGAATGCAATACTTGGACCGGACCGAAACATTTATGTTTCTGACCAGGTTCAGGATGCGGTGTTTGTGTTTGATACCACTGGCGCTTTTCTCTATGTCTATGCCGATTCGTCCGATGGCTTGAACAATATCCGAGGTATTGCTTTCCGAGGTGACCACATGTTTGTGACCAGTGCAACTGCTCCACCCCGTGTTTTTGAATTCAGTGGTCCTCATACTTTTGTCAGAAATTTCATCCAGGACGGTAGTGACCCGTTCGATATCTTTTTTCTTGCCGACGGCCGCGCATTACTAAGCGATATTTATGGGACAACCGATAATATAAGACTGTATGATTCGAGCGGCACATTTCTCAATCAGCTTTTTACTGGCAATTTTCCGCAACAGATTCAGTTTGACCCGGTGCTCCCCGGTGCTTTTCTTAATGCCATGTGGGGTGCCGACCAAATTATAGAATTTGAACTTGACGGAACAATAATTAAGACTCT
>JAOUPE010000300.1 GCA_029880025.1 Caldifarciminota bacterium | reverse complement strand
ATTTAAAAAATGAGCGGCACTGCCTAAAATTTCTTTTTCATAGGTCCAACACATTTCACCACTGCGCGAACCCGGCACACCTAAAGTTCGGTATTTCGAAGCCGAATTGTGTATTATATCAACCGAAAGCATGGTTGGAGTGATTACCGAAACACCAAGTTCCTTAAGCCGATTGACAATATTGAGGCTCAGTTCGGTATCAAATAAAAGATAACGGTGTCCTATCACACCAACGGTTATTGAATCATTTGAACTAGCTAAGCCGCCTGGATTATTCTTTTCAGAATTAAGAATTTTAGGTTCATCAGTATAAAGTTTATCTTCGAAAATTTGGTCAGGGGTTAAGCCTTGTGATAATAATCGTTCGGTTACCAACTGAGCTTTTTGTGCTTGTTGGTAAGCTTGTTTTAAAACCCTTCGGTTCTTAGAAAAAGTTTTAGCGATTGCTAATAATTCCTTTTTAAGACTGGTGATTCTTTCATCCCAGTTCAATTCAATGATGGGCGGCAATTTATCAAATGTTACCCGAATCAAATCTGGTAAACCGATTGCTTTAGGACAGCCGAATTGGATTTGCCTGGAATCTTTGGTGCAAACGAGCCTTGGGATAAGAAGAAAATCAACTTTATCCTTAAGATAAGCGATGTGCCCAATAAAGGTTTTGACCGGCAAACAGATTTCAGCCGGAGCGTGTTCGATGCCGGCTTTCAATATCTGTTTTGTGGTTCGGGTCGAAAGAAACACGGTGACTCCTAAGGTCTGGAAAAAGGTTTTAAAAAGTGGGTAATGATAATAAGAATATAGAGCCCGGGCGACCCCGATTTTCGACGACATCAATGAATTATAATTTAACATCATTTTAAGTCAATACAAGAATAGTTACAAATAATTTAATATTTAATTGACCGATAAGAAATATATTATAGAATATAAATATGAAAACCGATAACGTTCAAATAATTGTCACTCTTCTAATATTTGTGACTTTAACTGGTTCTTTGGCTGAAAATATTTTTTGCGATGCGGATTCGGATTGTTTTTATATTCCCCAAAAAGTAAAAAAATCCGAGACTGGTTCACCAGCTTTGATTTATCTGAGCTGCACCGGTGCAACCGCTAAGGATTTGGATTCAATTAAAATTGTTGGCGATAGTTTAAAATGGATTCTTGCCTCATGCCATAAAAGTAGAAATCACCGGTATTCAATGCTGAATGATAAAGACATTATTAAGACCTATCAAAAATTATTGAGAAATTATAGAGTAGATACTTCACGAATCTTTATCTATGGTTTTTCTGGAATGGGGGTTCAAGCACTTATGGAATTGTTTTTACACCCGGAGAAATTTAGCGGGGCGATTGCGGTCTGCGCCCATTCTCAAGCCATGGCTTTAGCACAATGGGAGAACCTAAATGAGAACTTAGTTTATTTGGTTTCAAGAACAAAGGATTGGAACCTCTCGGAAAATTTACTGATACATCAAAAATTTCAACAATCCCGGGTGCGAGACACCTTAGTTATTACGCCAGGGGAACATAGTATTGGCGATAAAATAGAATTACTTAACGCTTGCAGCTGGCTGAATAGAAATTCTCAGCCAAACATAGAAAATAAAAAGCCCTGACGGTTTGAGTCAGGGCTTGTTTAGCGGACTCAGGTTATTTAACCACAACCTTTAAGACCTTACGATAATTTCCGTTCTCAAGACTTATGAAATAGGTTCCGGATTTTACTGTAATCCCGTTGGCATCGTTTCTATTCCATATTACTTCATCTTCACCCTTACCCTGCCATAAGTTATTCACCAGTTTACCAGTTGCATCATAAACCTTTAAGGTCGTGTGTATAGGAGATGAGAGACTTATCCTGGCAAATTTAGAACACGGATTTGGTGAGACATTAAGATTCATGGCTTTGGGAATTGAAACATCTTCACCCTGGACGTTATTGGTCACAGGATGTAAGAAGAAATCGACATGGTCGGTGATTCTACCTGGTAGTACTTGTACCGAGTCTCTAATTTGTGGTGAGTAACCTCTCGCCTGAGCAGTCACACGATAGGTGCCGGGTTGAATTCCCATTAAAGCAAAATCACCAGTTCGGTTTGTTCTGGTTTCGGCTCTGATTGGACCAACCGCTATAATCAGTGCATTCTCAATCGGTCCTCTTGTTTTGGCATCAACCACCTTACCAATCATACCAGTTTGAAGCATTCCTTCTAAGGCAAAGTTTACATCACGTGTAATTTCACCGGGTCTAACCATTACTCGTTCTCTGGTTTCAGGACGATAGCCGTGAGCTTGGGCGGTAACTCGATATTCACCCGGGTCAAGATTTATTGCAATGTATACTCCTTCACGATTGGTTTGAACCTGAGCTCGGCTTGGACCTTCAATCGTTATCAGGGCATTCTCGATCGGGTTACGGTTCTGGGCATCTATCACCCTTCCGCTTATTCCGCCGTATCGAGCTATTCTTGCTAAGGCGAAATTTACCGTCGTTATTTCGCTTGGTCGAACCATTACATTTTCTCTTCTCTCGGGCTGATAGCCATGCGCATTAGCAATAACTCGATAAGCACCAGGTGGCAGGTGCCCTATCAGGTAGTCACCGTGCAAATTTGTTCTTGCTTCTCTTCGAACCGGTCCTTCGGCAACAATCAGAGCATTCGGTATTGGTCTTCTGGTCTGAGTATCTATTACCTTACCGCTAATTACTCCATGCTCGGGAACTCGTCGTAAGAAGAAATTAACCTGCCTTGTCGTTTCTCCTGCCACCACAACCACTGGTTGGGGAAATATACTCATTTCATAACCTTGGGCATGTGCCCTTACTTCATATCGTCCCGGCACAAGATTAGAAATATTATAGCCGCCCATTTGGCAGGTGGTATCCATGCCGCGACTCGGACCAGCGGCAAATAC
>JAOUPE010000299.1 GCA_029880025.1 Caldifarciminota bacterium | reverse complement strand
GGTTAGCCCGGTGGGTTGCCCGGTGGCTTGCCTACCCCGTAGCCCTCCGGCTTGCCCACTGGGTTGCCCAGATGGTTGCCCGGAGGCTTGCCCGGTAGGTAGCCCGGAGAGCCGGTTAGGGACTGGAGTATGGATTCGGTTATGAGCCAATGAAGATTGCTGATGAGAGAGTGCTTGTTTAGATTGGATAAGAGATTCTTTGAGGAGTTGTTATCAGGATTAAGTTGAGAACTGTTCTGATAACAAATAAAGAGTTAAGCTACGAGGTTACTTGAATGACTATTCTCGGAGTTTAGGCGTAAGCCTTTTATCTTCCCTTCTCTTCAGTGCCCACAAAATTGCTCATTGACTTTCAAGAAATTTGAATATAATTTACTTGGAAAACAAAATGGTTACTTATGGTGAGAAAGCGAAGATACAAAAGGCGGTAACAGTGTATGCTTTTAAGCATATTTTTGCATTTACCTTGAAGGTAGAACAAATCTTTAGTTCGTCTATATCTCCAATTGGAAGGATATCTGAACTCGGTTCGTTTATAACCAAGTTAGGCGAAATGCCAACTGGTAGAGGTAATCATAATGAAACTGACGGTATTGCAAAATCTGGTTAAACGTGCTGGAGGCAATTCAGCCCTTATGTTAGTGTTAGGATTTGCAATAGGTGCCCTAACCAATATTTACCCTGTGCCTTCAGCAATCATTTTTTTCATCCTCCTTGTGATAATCGTGATCCCAATTATTATCGATGTAATTAAAGAGAGGCAACTTAGCAATCTCAGTCTTTGGGAAGAAGCTTTACGTCAACCTGACCCGCATGCTGCTGCTTTTGTTTCTCGAACAAACGAACACTTTCTGGTAATTGGGCAGGCGATTGAAATACTACCTCATCCAAAACTTAACACAAGAGCTAACATAGATGAACTTGGATGGAGTCCTTCAAGTGTGCAGCTAAACGACTTGCAAAAGAATTTCAATGCAAATATAATCCTCGATAGATCAGGAGGCTATAAAGAATTCGATCCACCTAACGGAATAAAGTTTTCTCTCTCTAATACATCATTTATTACAAAAGACAGCCCCAACCTTTCCCTCGATCTGACCCGTACAAATTATTTCACATTAAAGTCTGTATTGCCAACAATAAGACAAAATCCAGACCTTCGCGTTGAATTTGGTAGCCTTAATCCAGCCTCCAATTCTATACCGCATAGTTTATGCCTCCACTATATTACACGTTTCTCTGGTGGCGAAGTGCTCTGTATGAGAAGGGACCCAAGAGCAGCTTATCATGGTAATCTCTGGAGCTTTTCTGGTGAAGAACAACTTTCTGAAGAAGATTTTAGGTTTCAATTTCCTACTTTTTCTTTTTTTCAACGTACTATATGTGAGGAAGTCTTTTCTCTAAGAGAGGACAATCCATTAGAGGATAAATGGAAATTAGTAAATCCCCATATTAAGAATATGAGTCTCGGGAGCATTTTCGTTGAGGAGGAAATTTTCAATTTTGCTATGTTTGGTGTATATCAACTTAAGGACAGTATCGCCAAATTTATCTCATTTCATAATAATCTTATAGATGAGGGGACAGGAAGTCGAGATCGCGAAGGGGATTTTTTTGTTGTTTCGCAAGACTTACTTAAAGATCTTTTATTCAAGGGGCAATGTACAGTCAAAGCTCTATTCACAAATGATGAACAACTCATACGTGCAGAAAATTTACACCCGACTTCCCGATATCGTATATTTCGCTTGCTTAGAGCAGTTAATAGAAAACCTCTTCAGCCGGAAGTTATTTGATAATGGGCACTTACGCCTAACACAGGCCAAAAGATTAACATGCAAATGCTATCGCACTTCTTTTGGCATTGAACGTTATCGGAAATTTGCAAAAATATGGATGAGAGAGAAATATAGATAGAAGTAAGACTATGGAAGTCGAACCTCCATAATTAACATGAGTACAGAAATTTATTACTTTTCAGGAACAGGGAATTCGTTATATGTTGCAAGAGAACTTCAAAAAAGGATTCCCGATTCCACTCTAATACCAATTGTCAGTCTCTTACAAAAGGATGTTATACAAACTAATGGAAAATCCGTAGGTATTGTTTTCCCAGTGCATGCTTTAACCATTCCCATAGCAGTGAAAAAATTTCTTAAAAAAACTGATATGAGATCGGCAGAATATATTTTTGCAATAGCAACGCGTGAAGGTACTTTCTTTAGAGGCTTTGAAAAAATGGAAATAATTTTAAAGAAAAAAAATAAACGCTTGGATTCACATTTTATTCTTAATATGTGTATGAATGATCCACGAGGTAAACAATACAAAAGTTCAACTGAAGCTGACATTTCAAAATTAGAAGCTGTAGTTCAGAAGCGATTAGATTCAATTCAAAGGGTTATTGTAAATAAAGAAATCAGCAAAGAAGAAGACTCTGATTACTTTATCGATTTCCCTTATAATCGTCTATTCAATTATCTATTAGAGAAATTAGTTCTTTTAGGCATGACGGTTTCCGAGTATATTGGGGGAGTTAATTACTTTTGTTCAGACTCTAAGTGTACAGGCTGTGGGGTTTGCGAAAAAGTCTGTTTGTCTCAAAAGATAAAAATGATCGATAAAAAACCAGTGTGGCAAAAAAAAGTCCTCTGTTATATGTGTTACGCTTGTGTTAATTATTGTCCTGCGCAGTCGGTCCAGATAAATAGCATCCCATTTGTTAAATCCTATACCAGACAAAATGGAAGGTATTCTCATCCTTATGCAACAGTAAAGGATATTGCCGGTCAAAAATGGATTTAAAAACTAGTTTGGACGAATATTTCATCTTTGAAAAAGGCGGCATCCATGCTGCAGCGTTATTATTAAACAACCCATTTATCCTTACAGGTACCGACCCGTAAATGGTCATAGCCCTTTGGTAATAATCTTTTCCTT
>JAOUPE010000298.1 GCA_029880025.1 Caldifarciminota bacterium | reverse complement strand
GGATTTTGCTTATTCGGCGGATTTAGGCTTCTTAACCGCCTGCCCGACCAATGTCGGAACCGGTATGCGGGCATCGGTTTTAATTCACCTGCCTGGTTTAGTGCTAACCAAAGAAATCGAAAAAGTATTGAGAGGGGTAATCCAAATCGGACTGGCAGTGCGTGGCTTATACGGCGAAGGAACCGAAACTAAGGGCAATTTCTTTCAGGTTTCAAACCAGCAGAGTTTGGGTCGGTCCGAGACCGAAATCATTGAGATTCTGGACAAAGCAGTCCGGCAGGTTATTCAATACGAACGGAAAGCACGGGAATATCTTGGGCAAAATGTGAAGCTGGAGATTGAAGATAAAGTTTATCGCGCCGAAGCAATCTTAAAAAGTGCCCGGATTATCACCAGTGAAGAAACGATGAATTTCCTTGGGATATTACGTTTGGGTGTAATCATGGCAATGATTGCGGAGGTTGACCTCAAAACAATAAATGAATTGATGATTATAACGAAACCGGCTAATTTGCAAATATTTTATAATCAGGAGATGGAACCAAACGAACGCGATGAGAAAAGGGCGTCATTAATAAGAAACAGATTACTGAACAGGGAAAAACCAAATGGATGAAACTGCCCAACAAGAGCGGCTGAGAAATCTGCCCTCAGTCGATAAGGTCTTGAGCGACCTAAAAATCGCATCGCTATTAGAAAAAGTTCCACGCCAGATAGTTTTAAATACGATTCGAGATTATCTGGAAAATTTACGTTCCCAAATTGTCGGGGGTAGCGATAAGGAATTTGATATCGAAAGTTTAGCAAAAACAATCGAGCAGCACAAAAGATTGAGTCTGCGACGGGCGATAAATGGTATAGGAGTAGTCCTGCATACCGGATTGGGCCGGGCGCCGCTAAGCAAGACCGCACAAGCCGCACTGATTGAAGTGTCCGAAAATTTTTCCAATCTGGCAATCGATTTAGAGAACGGACGCCGCGCTGAGAGGTATTTCCATGTCGAAAATCTTTTGCGTGATATTACCGGTGCCGAATCAGCATTGGTGGTGAACAATAATGCCGCAGCCACGATGCTGATTCTTAATACCCTGGCGGAAAATCGGGAAGTTGTCATCTCGCGCGGGCAGCTGGTTGAGATTGGCGGTGCATTCCGGATGCCGGATGTGATGAAGCGAAGCAACGCAATTATGAAGGAAGTCGGCACGACTAATCGCACTCACTTGCGAGATTATGCGGCAGCGATAAATGAAAAGACCGGGTTAATCATCAGGGTTCATATGTCGAATTACCGCATCATCGGCTTTACCAAAGAGGTTTCCTTAGAAGATTTGGTGGCTTTGGGCAGAAAACATAATATTCCGGTGGTAGATGATTTGGGCAGTGGCGCCTTTATTGATTTATCAAAATTCGGTTTACCCAAAGAACCGATGGTTCAGGAGAGTATTGGCGCCGGTGCTGATATCATATGTTTTAGCGGTGACAAATTGATTGGCGGTCCGCAATGCGGTATCATTGTCGGCAAAAAGCAATATATTGATGCAATGAAAAAGAATCCTTTGACCCGGGCTTTACGCTGCGGCAAATTGACCTATACCGCACTCGAAGCAACCTTACGACTATTTTTGGATGAAGAAAAACTATTAAAAGGACACGCCTTGCTGCGAATTCTATTAAAGCCGATTAACCAGATGGAGAAAGAGGCAAAATCGCTTTACAAAAAGAGTCAAGTTTTATTCGGGGATGAGGTCCAGATGACAATCAAAGACAGCTTATCGGAAATCGGTGGTGGGTCATTAGCCACCGAAAGTATGCCGACCAAGGTTCTGGCAATAAAACCCAAGAAAATTTCGGTCGAAGCGTTGGCAAAAAAGATGCGTCTTTACGACCCGCCGGTCTTTGGTCGAATCGAAAACGACGAATATCTTTTGGACTTTAGAACGATTAGGTCAGATGAGATTGCAACAATTGCTAATGCCTTAAAAAGTTCTTTGAGTTGAATCTTTTTTAAAACTTACCTTCTTTTGTGTTTATTGTCCAAAGCCTTCAATTCTAATTCCACATCAAATTTTGCTAACCAATCCTTAATCTTTTTCAGAATTGCCCTGCGTCGAAATTCAATCCAGAGTTTTTTTTCAGCTGGATATTTATCAATCACTTCCCGGAAGCTGCGAAAGGCACCGGTTTTCATAATTGCTTCTTTTAATTCTTTTTGAAGCTTAGGAATCGGGATCGTTTCAACATATTCTTTCATAATCTGGAATCCGGCTTTGGCACCGAATGGTCTAATCTTAGCGTATTTCTCAGGATTTTGTTTTTGCTCTTCTAAGAATTTCTGGCGATTGATATTAAATACCGGAATAATTTCTCCGGTCTCGAGATTAAGATAATGGTTAGTTTCCGGCATCCGGTTTTCAAAGGCAAAAAACAAATCCTTCTGGTCAATACTCAATTTCTTCATTATTAATTAGGATAATACTTTGAACAATCAGGTAGTCAAGACTGTAGTAATATGGGCTACTTCTTTATACCGAACCCCCTGAGTTGCTCCCTAAGCAGTTCCTTAAGTCGGTCGGAGGCGGATTAATCGCGCTCTGTCTCTTTAGAATATTTTTGAAGCTCGGTTGATATTCGCAAGATTAAATTCGACAAGGCTTTAAACTTGACTTCTGTTATAATTAATTTATATTCTCGAATAAAAAAGAAAAATCGAAAGGAGTTAAAATGCCCAAAACAAAAATCATTTTGCTTGGGTTGTTTACCGTTTTAGTCACACTGTTATTAGCTCAGGATGACTATATCGAACGACCGATTACTATTTCATTCTTTCCACCAGTATCAACCAACGGTATGGAGTTCTGGAAAGTACGGACGAAATTCTCATTAAGTATTATCGGCGGCGCGGTGGGTCAACTGGATGGCTTTGAGCTGGCTTCGGTCTTCAGCATCGA
>JAOUPE010000297.1 GCA_029880025.1 Caldifarciminota bacterium | reverse complement strand
ACCTTTTCTTTTATGGCTAATTTTAGAATCTTGAAATTTTCCGAAATGTAATATTTTCGCTGCGCAGGCTCTAATGACGAACCGAGTTTTACCGTATAATCTTTTTTGGTTAAAGCATCAATCGCAGAAAATAACTGTTTCAACAAGAATATAAATAGATTGAATCGATAAGCGATTTTTCTTGGCTGGCAATAAAGATATCGTCCTGTTCTACGAAATCAAAAATGAATATCTTTTTTTGGGTATAACGGGTGGCAAGCACTTTCGTCGATTCCGGCTTTATCTGGAAAAGATTTGCCAAATCCTCGACCGAAAAATAAAGCTTCGGGCTGAGCCGCGCCAATAACCAGACATCTCTTTTAAGCATAGATAATTAACAATACTGTTAATTATACATACTTAGTAGTTAAAAATGTTGAGGCTAAAATTGGTCCTGGTTAAAATGGCTGGTTAAGGCTTTGGATAGGGGAGAGGCATGGTTTAGTGGCATTGACAAAATTGACCAGGCGTTGTATCATAGAGCTATTGAAAATCTTAGACCGTTATCTTTTGCGTGAATTCATCGGACCTTTTTTCCTCAGTCTGTTTGTGCTGGCGTTCATCCTTTTGATGGACCGGCTTTTTTTATTAGTCGACCTCCTGGTCAGGAAAGGGGTCGGCTTAGATATTGTCGGGCAGATTATGTTTTTAAGTTTACCTTCGGTTATCGCTTATACCAGCCCTTTAGGCACCTTGATTGGTTCGGTCATGGTCATGGGTAGGTTGGCGCAGGATAATGAAATCACCGCAATCCGAGCTTCGGGCATCAGTCTTTTTCGGATGTTTCTGCCCTTAGGGATTTTGGCTTTTGGCTTGATGATAGTGATGATGGGATTTAATGGATTTCTCTGGCCCGAATCCGAACATGAGGTTCGTGGGCTATTAATGGACGTGGCAAGAAAGAAACCAGCGGCGCGAATTCAAGAAGGGGTCTTTATGGACGATTTTGAGGGTTACACGATTTATATCGGAAGAATGGACGACCGCCACTCAAGGATTTATGATGTCGCCTTATTCACTAAAGACCCAAAAGGAACACCAAATTTAGTTACGGCAAAAAGCGGCACCATTGGAAATAGCCCGGATGAAAAGTATTTGATACTTACCTTATTTGATGGTGAGATTCATGAGCTGATTGAAAAAGACCGTTACCGGCGCCTGGCATTTAGCAAACATACAGTTAACATTCCGATTGATGTTGAATTGGTGCGCAAGGAACGAACTTATCGAGGTGACCGGGAATTAATCCTTTCCGCCCTTTTTACTAAAATCAATGGTTTAAATAAAGAGATAAAAGAACTGCGCAGCACGGTCAAAGGAATTTCCAAAAAAGAACTGGATAAACAATCCATACCGGCTGACCCGAAACTTTTGAAAATCGAACAGGTGGAGACCAAGGTTCGCTATAAAAAGCAGGAGATGACCCGTTATTTAGTTGAAACCCATAAGAAATTTTCGCTTGCCTTCTCCTGTTTTTTCTTTCTTTTCTTTGGTGCGCCATTAGGCATTCAGCTTCGGCGCGGCGGACTGGGTATTGGGTTTATTGTTGGTCTGGTCTTCTTTGCCATCTATTATATACTTTTGATTGCCGGTGAAGATTTTGCCGATTCGGGTAAAGTCTCGCCCTTTATCGGAATGTGGCTGCCCAATATTGTACTGGTGCCGTTTGTCATCGAATTATTCTTACGCTCATTTTTTGAGAAATCGATAATCCGCTCAATCCGAAAATCCTTAATTCGTATAAAGCTTCATTAGAATGAAAATCACCGACCGGACAATCCTTAAGGAATTTATCAAATTTACGATTTTAGCCTTAATCTGCCTGGTGGCACTTTATTTGATAATCGATTTATTTGAAGAGCTCTCCTATTTTACCCGGCGTAAAGTCGAATTCGCAAAGGTCCTCCTCTACTACTTTTTCTTGACCCCGCAGGCGGTGACTTTGCTATTGCCGGTCTCTTTGATTCTTGCTTCATTTTTAGTTTACGGTATGATGACCCGACAGCGTGAGCTTTATGCGTATATGAGCTCGGGTATCAATGTCTATCGTCTTTTTCTGCCGATTCTAAGCGTGGCTGTAATTTCGATTTTCGCCTCATTTCTGCATCGGGAATTGGTCGAAATTCCATTTTCGGTTAAACTTTCTGACCTTAAGCAGTATCAGATTGAAAGCAGGTCCAGACCGGATCAACTGAAACGGCGTAATGTCTATTATATTGGTGAAACCGGTATGGTTTACTACATACGAGAGTATGAGGCATCCGGCATATTAAGAAATTTTTATGTCCTGGAATTGGACCAGAACCGGATGCCGGTAAGACGGATCGATGCGGTCGAGGCAGTATTTAAGGATGATATTTGGCAAGCCCGCGATGTTTATGTGCGTGAATTTTTGGAACAGGAAGAAAAATTATCTCACTATGATAGTCTTATACTCAGTGAAATCAAAGAAAAACCCGATGACTTCTTGACCGAAGCCAGGAAAATCGAAGAGATTTCAACCAGGACGCTATACCGTTATCTGAAAAGAATGAAACGTGCCGGCGAAAAAGTGAACAAAGAAGATGTGGAGTTCAATTTTCGCTTTTCCGATTCGTTCATCGGTTTGATTGTCATCCTTTTGGCATTACCCCTATCCACCCGATTACGCCGGGGCGGGGTAATGCTTGGTCTGGGCTTGGGTCTTTTGTTTTCCTTTCTTTATTGGGGTATGATTCAGGTGACCAAAGCCTTTGGCTATATCGGTGCCTTAACTCCGGTTTTGAGTGCCTGGTTACCGAATATTATCTTTGCCTTAGTCGCGCTTTTCTTTTGGTTGAGGCTAAAACGTTAAATTTCCTTGACCGCTGATTATTTTTCCTTGACCAAACGAAATTTTCATGTAATAATTAACGACTTGAAGCGATTGAAAA